>DASQAX010000294.1:0-8514 GCA_035635535.1 Vicinamibacterales bacterium
CTGCTTCTGGAGGCGGCCGCGGAGCCGCTCGAGGCGACGTGCCGAGACGAAGCGCTCGAGCCCAATCTCGCCGCCCTTCTTGCCTATCCAGTAGGTCACGGCGGCGCCGGTCACCGAGCCGGCCGTGGCGAGCAGCGGGTAGATCCAGAAGAACATCCCGTGGCGCGCCGAGAGGTAGATTACGAGAGCGTCAACGCCGAACGGCAAGAAGAACACCATCGTTGCATCGAGCAACGCCAGAAGGTACGCGCCCCACCACGTAAGGAAGAAACCGAACGCCGCATGGAACAATCCCATTTACCAGCAGATGCCATCGTAGTGGGCCCGCAGGGCGGCGAAATTAATCGGGATGCGCACCAGGTCGATGACCGTCTGGTCGGGGCGGCACCGCTCGACGGCCGCGGCGAATTCCGGCGCGCCGTTGCCGATGACGATGACGTCGGTCTTCGCGATGACGTCGTCAACCGAGTCGCACAGGTGGCGCGACAGATGTGGAATCTGCTGCTCGATGTATTCCTTGTTCGCACCCATCAACCGCGCCAGTGACACGTTGCGGTCGTAGATGCACAGCTCGTACCCCTTGCCGAGGAGCGCCTCGCCGAGAATCACCATCGGCGATTCGCGCAGGTCGTCGGTCCCCGCCTTGAAGCTGAAACCGAGGATGCCGATGCGCTTCTTGCCGGTTTCCACGATCTGATCGATCGCGTGCTGAATCTGCAAGCGGTTGCTTCCGAGCAGCGCGTTGATCAACGGCATATCGAGATCGACCTCACGCGCCCGGTACTGCAGCGCGCGTACGTCCTTCGGCAGGCACGAGCCGCCGAACGCGAAGCCGGGCTTCAGGTAGTACGGCGAGATATTCAGCTTCTCGTCCTTGACGAAGATGTCCATCACGTCGTGGCTGTCGATGCCGACGCGCTTGCACAGGTTGCCGATCTCGTTGGCGAACACCACCTTCACCGCGTGCCAGGCGTTGCTCGTGTACTTCATCATCTCGGCGACCCGGATGCTGGTGCTGCACAGCGGCGCCTCGACGTTGTCGTACAGCGACTTGGTCGGCGCGGCGTCGTACGCGTGGTTGTGGCCGACGAGGGTGAGGGGCGGCTGCCGGAAGTCCTTCAGCGCCGTCCCTTCGCGGAGGAACTCGGGGTTCACGGACACGCCGAACCCCTCGCCGTATGTCTTGCCCGAGCGCGCCTCGAGCGTCGGGATGACGTGCTCGTGGGTCGTCCCGGGGAGCACCGTGCTGCGCACGACGACGACGTGGTACGTCGTCTTCTCCTTCAGCGCGTCGCCAATCTGCTCGCAGACGCGGATCAGGTAGCTCAGATCGAGGCTCCCGTTCTTGCGGCTCGGCGTGCCGACGCAGATCAGCGACAGGTCGGTCTCGGCGATCGCCTCTGCCGTGCTCGTGGTGGCGCGAAGGCGGCGCGCATCGATGCCTGCCTTCAGGAGGTCCTCGAGCCCCGGCTCGACGATGGGGCTGCGGCCGGCGTTGATCGCGGCGACCTTGTCGGGATTGACGTCGACGCCGATGACATCGTGGCCGTCCGCGGCGAAGTTCGCGGCCGATACGCTTCCGACGTAACCCAGGCCGAATACGGCGACTCTCATACTGTGGCTGTCCTCTCGGGGATCCGGGAACCGGGATCCGGGATCCGGTGGTTCGGGGTTCGTGGTTCGGTGGTTCGGGGTTCGGTGGTTCGTGGTTCGGGCAGCGTCTGCGCGCCCTCGCCGTCGATGAAGGTGCGGTACCAGAGCTCGAGGTTGACGAGCGCCCAGATGGCGTCGCCGCCGGCGGTGGCGCCGTCGCGGTGCGCGGCGAGCAGCTGCTCCACCGCGGCGGGATTGATCAGGCCTCGCTCGCGCGTGCGGCGATCGAGCAGCACGTCGCGCACGACCGGCTGCCAGCGGTCGCGCGTCCACTCGCCGAACGGCACCGGGAAGCCCATCTTCGGGCGCGTGAGGATGTCCTCCGGCAGCAGGCCGCGAAGCGCCTCGCGCAGGATCCGCTTGGTCGTGAAGCCGCGCAGCTTCAGCCGGTCGGGCAGCCGCGCCGCGAATTCGACGAGCACGTGATCGAGGAACGGCACGCGGCTCTCGATCGACGCCGACATGCTCATCTGGTCCTGCTTCATCAGCAACTCGACGAGGTACGTCTTGATGTCGGTGTGCAGCAGGCGTCCGAGGAGCCCGCTCCGGCCGTTGACCTCGTTGAAGTAGGCGAGCGACGACGAGTAGGCATCGCCACCGGCAAGGGCCGTGGCCGAGAGCAGCTCGCGCTGCTGGCGCACCGGCATGCCGGCGAAGTTGTCGAGGAACATCGCCGAGGCGTTGCGCGGCATCGCCAGGAACGATCGGCGCGCGTAGCGTCCCGCCCTGCCCGGCAGCCTGGGCACCAGCGACCCGGCCACCGACGCGCGGACCGCCGCCGGCACCAGCCGCTCGTACACCGTGCCCGCGCGCCAGTTGATGACCGCGCGCGGATATTTGCCGTAGCCCGCGAGCAGCTCGTCGCTCCCTTCGCCGGTGAGCACCACGACGACGTGCTGTCGCGCGAGCACCGACACGAAGTGCAGCGGCACGCTGGACGGGTGGGCAATCGGCTCGTCCTCGTGCCACACCAGCCGCGGCAGCGCGGCGAAGAAGTCGTGGTCGTCGATGACGATCTCGTGCGCGGTGGCGCCAATCGCCCGCGCCACCGCGCGCGCGTATTCGAGCTCGCTGAAGCGCCGATCCGCGAACGCCACCGAGAAGGTGTCGACGGGACGATCGATCTCGCGCGCCATCAGCGCCGCAATGGCGCTGCTGTCGATGCCGCCGGAGAGGAACATGCCGAGCGGGACGTCGGACATCAGCCGCAGCCGCACGGACTCCTGCAGCAGGCTGCGGAAGCGATCGATGAGCGCGCCGTCGTGCATCCGCTCGAGCTCGGGGTCGGGACCGTCGAGCGGAAGGTCCCAGTATTTCTCGATGCGGACGCGCCCGTCCTCGAAGACGAGCCGGTGGCCGGGGAGCAGCTTGTAGACACCCTCGAACATCGTCTCTTCGCCGGCGGTGCCGCGCGTGGCGAGCACCTCGGAGAGGACGCGCACGTTCGGCGTCGCGGCCACGAGGCCGCTCTTCAGGATGGCCTTGATCTCGGAGGCAAAGAGCAGCCGATCGCCGGCCATCGCCCAGTAGAGCGGCTTGACGCCGAGGCGATCGCGCGCCAGCAGGAGGCGACGCGCGGCGCCGTCCCAGATGGCAAACGCGAACATGCCGCGGAAGTGCTGCACGCACTCGTCGCCCCACTGCTCGTACGCGTGCACGATGGTTTCCGTGTCCGATCGCGTGCGGTAGGCATGGCCCGCCCCTTCCAGCTGCGCGCGTACGTCGCGGTGGTTGTAGATCTCGCCGTTGAAGGTGATCCAGGTGGTCCCTGTTTCGTTCGACAGCGGCTGGTGCCCGCCCGCCAGGTCGACGATGCTCAGGCGTCGGTGGGCGAGGACGGCCCGGGCGTCGGCGTGCAGTCCGGCGCCGTCGGGACCGCGGTAGCTCATGACGTCGCGCATGGCTGTCGCGCGGGCCTGGTCGTCGGGTCCGAGGCGATCACGCGAGACGATTCCGGCGATGCCACACATCTCAGGCTGCCTTCACTAGCACGGCGTATTCCAACGGCTCGGCCGCGGCATCGCCGTCGATGAACTCGCGGAACCAGAACTCCAGCATCAGGAGCGCCCAGAGGCGGCGCGAATGATCCGCCCGCGACGTGAGGTGCTCGTTCCACAGCTGGCGCAGCGCGGGACGCGAGACGATGCCGCGGCCGTCGAACCGCGGGCCGAACAGCATCTTCGGCACCAGCATCGTCAGGGCGCCGGGCAGCCATGGATGGCGCGGCGGCTGCCGCAGCGCGGGCGGCAGGAGGCGCGGCGGCAGCTGCGGCATCAGCAGCCGGCGCAGTGCCCACATGTCGATGCGCCCGTGCAGCTTCAACGACGCGGGCGTGACGGTGGACAGCTCCACCATCTGCCGATCGAGGAACGGATACCGCAGCGAGATGCCCGCCGCGGCCGCCGCGCGAGCGGCGACCACCAGCGTGTTGTCGGGCAGGAATGTCCGCGCATCGACGTACATCGCGCGGTCCACGGGGTCGTTGGTCGGCCGCGAGGCGTAGCGTTCGAGGTGGCGGACGAACGGGTTGGCCTCGCGCACCTCCCAGGCGAAGCCGCGCGTGTAGATCGAACGCCGATGCTCGTCGTCCCAGAGGCGGTACGCGAGCTTCGACGTCCGGAGGCCGCGGGGCCGCGTGAAGCGGTCGAGAAGCGCCAGGCGGCGGGCGTTGGGGGCCCACAGCACCGCGGCGCCATGCGCCGACAGCGCGATGCCGCCGTGTCTCGCCGCAGCCTTGCAGATGGCGAGCTGTGTGACCGCCGACGGATCGCCGATCGGCTCGCCGCCGATGGCCGACAGCTCCTCGATGAGCGACGAGGTCGGCTGTGCGATCGTCTCGAGCTCGCGTACCCGGCCAAGGTGCGCGGCCGCCGCGTCGCTGCGCGTGAGCTCCGAGGCATCGACGTCGACGTCGACCGTGATCGGCACGCCGGTCCCTGCGGGCGCGGCCGACAGCAGCGCGCACGACGCGATGCCGCCCGAGTAGAGCAGGCCCGCGTGCTTCTGGTCTTTCAGGTCCCGCCGGGCCGCCGACTTGAGCGCGCCCGTCAACGCCGACGCGAGGTCCCTGGGCGCGTTGGTCGAGGACGGGACCGGCAGATCCCAGAACTGCTCTACGTGCAGGCGCCGGCCGTCGACGACCAGGAACTGCGCGGGCTCGAGCTTGCTGACGCGGCGATAGGCGGTGAGCGGCGCGGGAATGTATCCGAGCGCCAGGTACGCGTCGATGCCGTTCGGACACCAGTCGCGCGGAACGCCGGGATCCTGCAGCAGCGCGCGAATCTCGGACGCGAAGACGACGCCGTGACCCTGCAGCAGGGCGAAGTAGAGCGGGCGGATGCCGATGTGGTCGCGCGCCAGCACGAGGCGGCGCGTGGTGTCGTCCCAGACGGCGCAGGCGAACGGGCCGCGGAGACGCTCGAAGCCGCCCGTGCCCCACCGGTCGTAGGCGTGGGCGATCAACTCTTCGTCCGTGCGGGCGTGGAACCGGTGCCCTTCGCGTTCGAGCTCGGCCCGCAGTTCGCCCGCGTTGGTCAGGCGCGAATCCGCCACCGCGCGGATGTGGTGCCTGTCGCTGGTCCCGATGGCCGACGTCCCATCCGGACGCGCCGGGCCGCACCAGCCGAGCGCGATGCCGGGCACGGCGAAGACGCTGCGGGTTTCGAGCGTGCCGGTGGCCGACGCGTCGAGCATCTGGTCGAGCACCGTCCGCGCGAGGATCTCGGCGCGATCGAAGCTGAGTCTGCCGATGATGGCGCTCACTGGTGTTCCCTCTGGAGGGTGATCGGGGATCGGGGATCGGAGTCCCCGATCCCTGATCCCGTGCTCCCTACCTCTTCGACAGCACGACCTCCGGGCCGCGGAAGTTGATGCGGTTATTCTTCGCGTCGGTGCCCGTGAAGTCCGTGCGCGTGTGGTGTTCCGCAGCGCTGGCGCTGCAGAAGCGCGTGGTGACCGTCGTCTTCGAGCCCGCACCGATGACGATGCCGAGGCCGCTGCGCTGGCTCAGCACCGCGCCGTCCATGAAGTCGGTGCGGTCGCTGAGCGTGATCTCCACCGAGCCGACGTTGTCGAGGATCTGCGTGTAGGTCCACGTGTTTGTCAGCGAGCAGTTCGGAATCGGGTTGCTGCTGTACGGCACGGGGTTCGGCGAAATCGTGACCTGCAGCGGTCCGCCACCCGAAGGTGCGGGCGCCGGAGCCGGCGCGGGTGCCGGAGCCGGTGCGGGCGGTGGAGCCGGGGCTGGTGCAGGCGAAGGTGCCGGAGTTGGAGCGGGTGCCGGCGTCGGCGTTGCCACCGTGGGGGAAGGAGCGGTCGGGGTGGGTTCGACACTTCCACAAGTTGCCGTAGCGAGGGCCGAGGCCCCCAGGAATGCCGTTAATAGCCAAATCCTTGGAACGTTGAACCGTCTGGTCACCATGAACTCTCCCTCAAAGGCAAAATCTCTTCACACCGTTCGGGTCGCACCTCGTCCAACGCAAAAGGCGCACCGAAATGGAAGAGCGGTGAGGAAGGATCGCGGGACCAGTCGCCAGCCGCGATCAGAAAAATGTTGCCGCTGCCCTCGACGCGCAGCTCGCGCGGCGGCTCCGACACAGCGATGCGCAGGAGCCCGTTGGCGATGCTGGCATGCAGACCCCGCATCGGTTCGCTGGCGGCGACACTCAGCCATCCGTCGCGAAGCGCGAGCGCGTGGCTCGCATCGGCCAGATCCAGCGCGACCAGCGCATCGCCGCGCGTCCGGAAATGCATGACGCGCGCATTGGTCTGGTACTCGAGGATGCCGCAAGCCCGGCTGTCGCGCGACGCCGGCTCTCCGGGACGGATCAGATAGTGCGAGGCGACATCGCCGGTGACGACGCGCCCCGCGATGGCGTCGCCGGCCGGGTCGGCGGTCACGTCGAGCCGTTCGAGCGACGGTGACCCGGCGGCGTGCGACTCGCCAATCCACGTGATCGTCGAGCAGGGCAGGCGCGAGTCCCGGGCTATGCGTGCGGTCCACGTCGGCACGAGCGTTCCGTACACGGGCGCGAACCAGCCGAGACCCGACTCCTCGTCGCCGTGCAGCAGCGACACGTCGCCGGAATCGAACAGGAGCCACGCCTCGTCGCCTTCCATGTGCGTCGCACGCAGGCGTCCCTCGCCCTCAGTGCGCACCATCCAGGCAGGATCGAAGTGCCAATGGGCTGTCGCTGAATGAACAGCGGATCCCGGATCCGGGATCCCGGCTCCCGGCCGAAGCTCGTCCACGACCAGCATGCCGGCGCCGTCGGCGCGAACGATCGAGCGGCGGTGCTCGATCGGCGCGTACCCGTCGTGCGCCGCTTCGACCCAGTCGAACCCGCCGCTGTGCCGCGACCCCCCGAGCCGTCCGGCGGCGGTCGTCTTCCAGTGGAACGGACCGGCCGGCGTCGACTGCGGGCGGTCATCGATGGACACGGTGTTGTGATTGAAGCTTCCGCGCATCCGGTCGCGGAGCCGCGCATCCATCGTGTAGGTCGAGGTGCCGGGGTCGATCAGCAGCGGCCGCTTGCCGAGACGCAGCGTCAACGACAGCGCGTCGGCGTGCGCGTGGCCGCCGTTCATGTAGCCGTGCCCGCCGGCATCGAAGACCGCGTGATCGCCCCCGTCGGCCCGCAGGACGACGTAACCGGTGTCCGCGAGGGTCGTCGATCGTTGCGGCGCGTGCAGCCGACCGTCCACGGCGAACTGGATCGCCTCCGGGGCGGCTATCCAGAAGGCCTCCTCGGGAATGCCCCAGGGCGCGAGATCCGGACGATCGAGCGCGACCGCCGCAACGGCCAGCGAATCGCGAACGTCGTGGCATTCGCGGCCCGCAATCGGCCACAGCATTCCGCCATCGTCATCGCCAATCAGCGGAAGCCGGCCGTCGGCGTCCGCCATCGCGCGCGTGAATTCAGCCAGCTGCGCGACCACGGCGCCAAACGTGCGCGCGGCATCGACGTCGGCCGTGCGCCGCGCCGTCAGGAGCGCCAGCAGGTAGAAATCCAGCGTGTAGCGCTGGTAATGCGTGGAACGCTCCGCGTGGCCGCCGTCCGGGAGAATCTGCCGGTCGATCTCCTGCAGCAGGATTCGTCGTCCTGTCGCGACCCAGCGTTCGCTGGCCGCGAGCTCCGGGAACGCGTGGCCGACCACGTACAGCGCCAGCGCCTCGCCCGTGAGATGCGTGTTCGGGCTGAAGTAATAGGAGAGGTGATGCTCGACATGCCTCAGTTGGTGATCGATTGCGACAAGGAAGCTGGCAGATGGCAGCTGGCAGCTGGCAGTGAAGGGCTGGCTCTTGCTGCCCGCTGCCAGGAAATGCGCCGCCATCGTCCACGAGATCGTCCGGAACCCGATCTCGAGCATGCTCGACCAGTTGATGCCGGTGAGCGGCGGATTCTCCGCGAGCCAGCTCTCCAGCTGCTCGACGACCGCGCGCGCATAGCGCTCGTCGCCCGTCAGCCACCACGCCCGGCCAAGCTGCAGCCAGTGCTGATGACGATTGAGCTCCCAGATGATCTTGTGGTCGCCGATCGCCGGGTCGAGGTACGGAACCTCCGCCCAGCAGATGCGCGGCGCCTGCCGGCGATGGACCGGATCCGAATGCCAGTCGGCGAACCCCAATCCGCGGTAGCCAAGCAGGTCGTACGTGCCCGCGACAATGCGATCGGCGCGCGCCGTCGCGTCGGCGGCGGCGCCTGGCCAGCGGCTCGACACCACACGCCGCACGGTCGCCACCAGCACGGGATCGATCACGCATCGCGAGCGGCGCCGCGCCAGTCGATCTGCGAGCCGGCCGTCGACATCCGCCCAGTCCTGCCGCGCGATGGCGTCGCGCATCGGGGCGTCCAGCACATC
>DASQAX010000295.1:0-3107 GCA_035635535.1 Vicinamibacterales bacterium
ACCGGGCGGTCGCCCGTGACGGCGCCGGGCGCCGCCTCGCACGCCGCGTACTTCCTGGAGCTCCTCGAAGGACGGGCGCCGTCGCGCGAGGTCGCGCGCGTCCTGGACCTGGTGCTGACCCTGCACGCCGACCACGAGCTGAACGCCTCGACGTTCGCGGCGCGGGTCGGCGTCGCGACGCTCACCGACCTGCACGCGGCCGTCGTGGCGGCGGTCGCGACCCTGAAGGGGCCGCGGCACGGCGGCGCCAACGAGGACGTGCTGGCGATGCTCCTCGAGATCGGCGAGCCGGCACGAGCCGAGAGCTACGTCGAATCGCGCCTCGGGGCGCGCGCCGGATTGTCCAAGCACGAGCGCGGTGACCCGCGCGTCCGCGTGCCCGGGTTCGGTCATCGCGTCTACAAGGTGGACGACGCGCGGGCGCGGGTGCTCCGCGGCATGGCCAAGTCGATGGCGGAGGCGACCGGCCGGCAGAAGCTCTTCGAGGTGGCCGAGCGCGTCTACGACGCGATGCGGGCCCGCACGACCCTGCCGGTCAACGTCGACTTCTTCTCGGCCGTGGTCTACGACGCGCTCGGGATTCCGCCGGATTTCTGCACATCGATCTTCGCGGTCGGACGGGTCGCGGGCTGGTGCGCTCACGCGCTGGAGCAGTACGCCGACAATCGCCTCATCAGGCCGCGCGCCGACTACATCGGCGCCGCGCCGCGGCCGCTCGGCGATCAGCGGCGAAAGACGGAGACCTCCATGGCGTCGTCGTCGAAGTCGTAGTCGCGGCTGTCGTAGCGTCCGCCGGTCCGCACGTACTCCAGATAGGGCGCCACCTCGCGGCGCGCGATGCCGGTGTTGTCGGCGACGACGACCGCGCCGGGCACGAGCTTGGGCTCGAGCTGCCGGAGGTAGTCGAGGTAGTCGTCTTTCTCGGCGTCGATGAAGGCGAAGTCGAAGCGGCCGGGCAGGAGCGGGATGACGCGCAGCGCGTCGCCGGCGACGACCTTCACGCGGCGGGCCAGGCCGGCCTCGGCGGCGTTCGCCCGCACCAGGTAGGCCAGGAAGGGATTCGTCTCGATGCACGTGAGCCGCCCGCGCGGCGGCATCGAGCCGGCGATCAGGATCGCCGAATAGCCGAGCAGCGAGCCGAGCTCGACCGCGCGGGTCGGCCGATGCCGATCGAGAAGCCGCCGGAGAACGCGGCCCTTGGCGCGCCCGACGTTGGGGATGTGCCAGTACCTCGTGGCGCGATCCATCAGCGCCAGCATCCGGCGGGCCTGCTTCGTCACGCGCGCGCGACCGGCACGCGGCCGGCGACGGTGTCCGGTACCGGATAGCGTCGCGTGGATTTTCCCGCCTTCACGACCTGACCCGGGAGCGTCCGGCCGACGATCTCCTGGACCCGTCGCGATACCGCGATCAGCCGGTCGAGATCGATCCCGGTCTCGACCCCCATCGCGGCGAGACAGTGCACCAGATCCTCGCTGCAGACGTTGCCCGAGGCGCCCGGCGCGAACGGACAGCCGCCCAGGCCGCCGATCGAGCAGTCGAGATTCGCGACGCCGTACTCCAGGGCGGCCAGGATGTTCGGAATCGCCATCGCGCGCGTGTCGTGCGTGTGAAGCGTCCACTCGATCCCTGGGAACCTCGGCACGAGGTGCTCCAGCGCGCGCGCGACCTGGCGCGGGTTCGCCATTCCCGTGGTGTCGGCCAGGCCGACCGCCCGGGCGCCCATGTCGGTCAAGCGTCGCACCACGCTCTCGAGCTGCGCGAGCGGGACGTCGCCTTCGAAGGGACAGCCGAACGACGTGGAGATGCCGGAGCTCACCGGCACCTTCGCGCGCTCGGCCACCTGCATGACGGCCCGGAGCTTCTCCATCGACTCGGCGATCGTCATGTTCACGTTGGCCAGATTGTGACTCTCGCTGGCCGAGACGACGGTGTGGATGGCGTCGACGCCGGCGTCGACCGCGCGGACCGCGCCCTTGTCGTTGGGCACGAGCGCCGCGTAGCGCGTGCCCGGGCGGCGCGCGATGCGCGCCATGACCTGCTCGGCGTCACGAAGCTGCGGGATGACCTTCGGGTGGACGAACGACGTCACCTCGATCCGGGGGACACCGGCCTCCGACAGGAGATTCACGACCTCGATCTTCTGCTCGGTCGGAATGAAGTCGGGCTCGATCTGGAACCCGTCCCGGGTTCCCACCTCGCAAATCGTGACGCGCGCGGGCAGCTTCATGGCATCCTCCAGACCTCCGGGGTGTGCAGACTGTAGCACGGCGCGGGCGAACCTCAGTTCGACGACCTGCACAAGTTCTTCTCCGCACCGTACGAGGCGATCGACGATTTCGTCGCTGATCCGTCAGCTACGCGACGCCGCGACGCCGCGGCCAGCAAATATCACGACGCCGGTACGAACGACTTCCTCACCGGCCCGATGGAGGAGCACGAGAAGATGGCCTGGATGCCGCGTTCGTTCCTGGAGGGCAAGTCGCAGGGCCGCTCTCGCGAGGCGCCGCCGGCCGGAAGGGGTTACCGCGGCTGGGCGAGCGCGTAGCGCAGCACCTCGGCGATCTGGGCGTCGGAGTACTGCCCGGCCTGGTTGATCGGGAAGCTGAAGCGCGCCTTGCTGATCCGCATCACTTCGTCCGCGGCCACATCGCACTCGCGCCGCTTCAGCTCGCGCCGGTGCGTGCTGAGATCGGCGGCCATGTCGTGACGCGGCAACGCCGGCACCAGCAGCGGAATGACCCACGGCTCGTCCTCGTACTTGACATACTCGATCAGCTCACCGGTCCGATGACGCCGTCGCGAACGTCCGGCCTCGGGTCGGCGGCCAGACGAGCCTTCACCTCGGCGACCTGCGTGCGCGCCTGCATGCGGCCCAGGATCATCGGGATCTGCTGACGGACAGAGCCGTCGCGCGTCTGGCGGGCATCCTATCGGACAGGAGGCGGCGCTGCTGGCTGCGTGGGAGTGATCGAATCAATAGCTGCGCGGCATCCCGAGCACGTGCTCGCCGACGTACGCGAGCACGAGGTTGTTGTTGATCGGCGCCGTCTTGTAGAGCCGGCACTCCCGGAACTTCCGCTCGACGTCGTATTCCTCGGCGTACC
>DASQAX010000296.1:0-10791 GCA_035635535.1 Vicinamibacterales bacterium
CGAGCCACACCAGGAGCAGTGCGTGCTCGGCATGCCACAGGTACGCCCACGGGAGGCTGAACCCCTCGGGGGCATAGCCGTCGGTGACCGTCCCGGCCAGCCGCCGCATCCCGGAAAACATCAGCGGCGCGCCCGTCGCCAGCTCGACCAGCACGATGATCAGCGGGAGGATCGCGAAGCCGGCGCCCGCCAGCAACGCGCGCATGACGGCGCTCCTGATGGTCGTCCGTCCCTCGTGCACGACGTGAAGAACCAGGACGAGGCCGGCCAGCAGCCAGTAGCCGTTATAGGTGATGAACGCGGCGCTTGCCGCGGCGCCGCAGGCGATCGAGTCGCGCGGAGACGTGCCGACACCGCACCACAACGCCACCAGCGCAAGGAGCAGCGCGCTGTCGTACGGCAGCAGGTGCCTCGAGTAATAGAACATCGACGCCGCCGCCGCCATCAGCGCGGCGGCCAGAAACGCCTCGGTCCGATCGCGCCCCGCGCGGCGCGCAATCGCGTAGACGATGGCGATCGAGAGCACCGATGCCTGCGACAGGAGGATGCCCGGCAGGATCATCAGGCCGTTGCCGGATCGGCTCAGCGCGTGTCCGAGCCAGAACTGGGTCGCCGCCGGAATCGCGCTGATCAGCGCAAACCCGATGTGGTCCTGCGTCGAGACGAGCGCCTTGACGATGTCGAACGGGCGCCCGCGATGGAGATCGAAGATGTCGAGCACCTGCGTGTAGAGCCGCTCGTCCGGCCAGTACAGCTGGCCTCCCTGCACGACGAGCACGAGACGCAGCAGCGACGCCAGCGCCAGGAGCAGCACCAGCGCACGACTGAAACTCAGGTTCGACACGGAACGCGCAAGAGTAGCATCTGCCGGTCCGCCGCGCTGTGGCGCGACGGCAGGGATGCGCCATGACGCCACAAGCCCCAAGTTCCAAGTGCCAGGTGCCAAGCTCCAATCAAAGCTCCGACACCGACTTTTGCCTTGGATCTTGGAACTTGGAGCTTGGAACTTGGAGCTTTGTGTATGGCAACGACCTTGATAGGTGATCCGCTGGCTCCCCCCGTTACCTGACACGTTCCGCGGCGGGACCCGGCCTACGTACTGTGGGTGGATTCGCGCGACCGGGCGTCCACGAGGCGCGGATCCGCATTTGTGGGGAGTGCGTAGGCCGGGTGCCGCGGCGCAACGCGGTCAGGTTCGCCCGCGGGAGACGGCGCACGGCAGCCCGGTCTCCTCGTCGGTGCGAGCGCCGGGTTCCGGCTTCGGCACCCACACCTTGACGTTGCCGCCGGCACGCGGCACCTCGTGCTCCTCGAAATCGTGCTCCCGGAACCAGGCGGCCAGCGCGGGCCACGACCCCTCGAGCGCCGCGCCCCCTTCGAGCAGCAGCGCCGCAGACACGTTCTCCCTGTCGAGCCGCCGCCGCGCGCGCTGTATGTCCGCCTCCGTCTCGTAGTAACCGGGAATCCACGACGGGAGGCCGCCCGCGAACGGGCGTCCCGCGAGAAACGGAATCTGCGGACCGAAGCCGGCGACGAAGACACGCTGGCCGGGCGTGGTGCAGCGCGAGAGATACCCGACGAGCGCCGGATACCGCGGACTCGGCTGGATCTCCGGCGACGCCTGCACCAACCGCTCCGAGATGCGCCCCGCCTGCCGGACGACGGCCGCCGGCGTCGGCAGACGGTAGCCGGCTCTCGCGAGCGCGACCGAGACGAGCGCGAACGTGGCGGCAATGATCACGAACGCGCCGATGCGCAGCGCACGCGGCGGGAACGTCCGGCCGATCAGCGCCGCGGCCAGCACCGCGGTTGGCGCGATCACGTCGGGAAGCCGCGCGACCAGCACGTCGCGCAGGAAGACCGCGTTCATCATCAGCACGAAGACGGATATGGAGGCGAGGTGTGCCGCCGTCAGCGGTCCCGTTTCGCCGAAGCGCCGTGGTTCCACGCGCGAAGGTGCCCGCGACCTGGCAACGGCGAGCGCGAGACCACTCAGCGGGATGAGAAGCACGATGTAGTACGCGGCCTGCGGGCCTCCGCCTCCCGTCCGCCGCCCTTCCGACTGCACGAACCGCAGTGCAGCGCTCACATATTCCGGCAACCCCTGGTACCACTGCACGTAGAGCAGCCACGGCAGCGCGCAGGCGAGCGCCGCCGCCGCGTACAGGCCGCTGCGCGCAATGGCGTCCCTCGCGTCCGACCGGTGCAGAACGGCGAGCAGGACGAACGTCGACGCCACGATGTAGACCGCGTAGTCGTGGCGCAGCAGGAAGGCCACCGCGGTCCACGCGGCGAGCCCGAGCAGCCGTCCGCGCGTCGGCAGGTCCGCATAGCGCCACTGAAAGAGGATCGTGACGACCGGCACGATCACCTTCGTGGTGTTGTAGAGCCGGGGCGAGCTGACGATGGCGACAACGGCGGCGGCGACGCCGACCGCCGTGCTGCCCGAGGCCCGTCGCGCGAGCACGTACGTGCACGAGGCCGCGAGCGCCTGCAGGCCGATGCAGAGCAGGACGCTGGTCGCCAGCACGTGACCGGAGAGCGATGCGAGCGCGCTCGTCAGCAGGTAGAACAGCGGCTGCCCCGGATCCTCGAAGTCGCGGATCGGCCAGTCGCCGAACAGCACCTGCTGCGCGCGCGCGAGCATGACGAAGTGATCGTTTTCGAGTGGGCTGAGCGTCAGGTAGCGGAACGCGAAGGCCAGCAGTCCGATGATCGACGCGCGGCGCACAGTTCTACTGGCGTGTATCAACTGATGTACTAATGGTTACGACAGCCCTTTGACCGCGATAGTGCTGGCCGCGACAACGGAGCGGCCAGTCTCGGTCTCCAACAAGAGTTACCAGTAACTCGCACCATGTATATCGCAGATAGCCGGCGGCTCACGAATGCGGGCGCGAAGAAGATGGTCGAAGCCGCCGCGGCGAAGGCCACCGCCGGCGGCGCCGCCGTCAGCATCGCGGTGGTCGACGCGGGCGGACACCTGATCCTGCTCGAGAGGATGGAGGGCGGGAAGTTCCACACCGTCCACTCCGCGACGACCAAGGCCGCATGCGCCGCATCGACGCGGCGCGCGACCACGTCTCACGGCGCGGTGGGACAGGCGCTCGACACGGCGCACGCGCTGGGCCTCGCGCTCGCCGCGGGCCCCGGGCGGTGGACCGCGATGGAAGGCGGGTGTCCCGTCCTGGTCAACGGCGAATGCATCGGCGGCGTGGGCGTCGCCGGCGCGGACTGGAAGACGGACGAAGCGCTGGCGCAGGAAGCCGTCACGGCGATTGGCGCGACGTGGGGATGAGCGCCGCGCCCACCCGGACGATCGCTCCCTGCCGCAGACGATCGCCGGGCATGTAGCCGTCGGTCTTGAACCCCGCCTCGACGACCAGCGCGAGCGCATGTCCGCCGCGCTCGGTTACATTGCGGTGCACCGTCGCCGCAAGCTCCTCGCCCCATTCCGGCCGATGCCAGATGGTCGCTTCTCCGTCGATCGTCCATCCGTTGAGGGAGGCGAGGCGCGTCCCCTGGAGCCCGATGCTCCACGTGCGCGAGCCAATCGTCCGGCCGATGCCGACCGTCGCGTCGTAGAACCGTCCGTTGCGGACGAACGTGTTGTCGATCACGAACTCGGTGCCGAACGACGTCAGGTGAAAGCGCGCCATCGGCAGGTAGCGCGTCGCGCCGAGGTGAATCATCGGCACGGGCGCGTAGGTGTGCCCGCTCCAGACGTAGGAGACGAACGTGCTGTAGTACGAGTAGACGAGCATCGGGTTGGCGAACGAGGCGAGCACGCTGCGGCGCAGCGCGCGCGCCGAGAGGCGCTGCTCTCCCACCTCCTCGGCGACGTCGTTGTAGATGCGGATGAAATCGCCGACGTCGTGCCCTTCCTTCTCGAGCCCGTGCGTGTCGAGGACGTAGCGGATGGTGTCGTACTCGGCGTAGAGATAACGCCGCGCATCGCGGTAATGCCACTCCCCCTGCGTCAGCGCGTCCCGGGTGAGCGCGCGGGCGGCGACGTAGTTCGCTTCCATGCCCCCGACGGTGACGGCCAGCACGTCCTCGACGGTCGGCTGGCGGTCGAACTCGAAGAAGGTGGCGCCTCCCCCGCGTCCGTACGGCGGGGGCGCCGGCAGCTGGTAGCCGATGTGGCCGTCGAACAATTCGCGAAGGCGGCCACCGTGGCCGAACACCTCATGGTTGGCGACGCGGAACCAGTTCTCCTGCGGTTCGTCGAAGAGGGCGAGCTTTGCCAGGCGATACGTCGCGTTGGCGCCGCGCCGCAGCCTGCCACGTTCCTCGAACAGCTTGATCGGCACGAACCGGTCCTCGGCGCGCGCGACGAGCCGCGCCACCGCGATGGTGACCGTCGCGCCCGCGCCGGGCGTCATGTCGCGGTCGACGAGCACCGGCGTCGGCATCGGCATCGGCGCCTGCGGCTGCGCGCTCCCGGCACGGGCGCACAACAGCGAAACCGCCAGCCAGGCCATGCGGCTCGACACACCACTCGTCATCCCGTCTCGAGAAGAAAGTGTAGTTGAGCTGTCCCGCATGGCAAACCGTTTGAAACACTTCGTCCCCGGAGGACAATCCATCATGCGTCGATTCATTTCAGCGCTGGCCATCGCGACGCTCTGTGCGTCGGGCAGCGTGGCATTCGCCCAGGGGGCCAAGGAAGAGACGAAGAAGGCCGGCGAGGCGACCAAGGAAGCCGGAAAGGACACCGCCGATGCGGCCAAGCACATCGGCAAGGCAACCGCAAAGGGGACGAAGAAGGCCGCGAAAGCGACCAAGAACGCGGTGCAGCACACCTACGCCTGCGTCGACGGCACCACCGACGAGGCGACGCTCAAGGCGAACGCGTGCAAGGATCACGGCGGCGTCAAGGTCGAAGCGAAAGTCAATCGCTGACCGCCATCGAAGACTACGCGCTCATCGGCGACTGCGAGACGGCGGCGCTGGTCGGTCGCAACGGGTCGATCGACTGGCTCTGCTGGCCTCGCTTCGATTCGCCGGCCTGTTTCGCCGCCCTGCTCGGGCGGCCGGAACATGGCCGGTGGACCCTCCACCCCGCGGACGCTGCGGCGGCCATCTCGCGGACGTACCGCGATCATTCCCTGATTCTCGAAACACGCTTCGACACGGGGGACGGCGCCGCCACACTCATCGACTTCATGCCGCCGCGCGGCCACAACTCGGATGTCGTGCGGCTGGTCCGCGGCGACTCCGGCCGCGTCCGCATGACGATGGAGCTGGTGCTGCGCTTCGACTACGGTTCCATCGTCCCGTGGGTCAGCCGGCTGGACGACGGCACCTGGCGCGCCATTGCCGGCCCCGACATGGTGGTGCTGCGCACGCCGGTGGAGGTAAAGGGCAAGGACCTGACCACCGTCGCCGAGTTCGACGTCGCGGCCGGCGAGACGGTTCCGTTCGTGCTGACGTACGGCGCCTCGCACAAGCCGCCGCCGAAGGCGATCGATCCGATCGCGTCGCTGCGCGGCACCGAGACGTTCTGGAAGGACTGGGCCGCGCGCGCGTGTGAAGACGGCGAGTGGTGCGACGCGGTCAAGCGGTCGCTGATCGTGCTCAAGGCGCTCACCTACGCGCCGACCGGCGGCATCGTCGCCTCGCCGACGACGTCTCTGCCGGAGAAGCTGGGCGGCACGCGCAACTGGGACTACCGCTTCTGCTGGCTGCGGGACGCCACGCTGACGCTGCTCTCGCTGATGAACGCGGGCTATCACGACGAGGCACGCGCGTGGCGCGACTGGCTGCTGCGCGCCGGCGCGGGGTCGCCGCGGCAGCTGCAGATCATGTACGGGCTTGCCGGCGAGCGGCAGCTGCGCGAATGGGAGGTGCCGTGGCTCCCCGGGTACGAGCAGTCGCGCCCCGTCCGCATCGGCAACGCCGCGCACGGCCAGCTGCAGCTCGACGTCTTCGGCGAGGTGATGGACGCGCTGCACCAGGCGCGGCGCGGCGGCATCAGCGGGGACACCTCGGAGTGGCCGTTCCAGAAGGCGCTGCTGCAGCACCTCGCGCGTATCTGGGCGGAGCCGGACCAGGGTATGTGGGAAGTGCGTGGATCGAAGCAGCACTTCACCTTCTCGAAGGTGATGGCGTGGGTCGCGTTCGACCGCGCGGTGAAGACTGCCGAGCTCTTCGGTCTCGAGGGACCGGTGGAGCGCTGGCGCGCCGTCCAGGAGCAGATCCACGCGGAGGTGTGCGCGCGCGGCTTCGACCAGCGGCGTGGCTGCTTCGTCCAGGCGTACGAGTCGAATCAGCTCGACGCGAGCCTCCTGCTGCTGCCGACCACCGGTTTCCTCCCCGCGTCGGACCCCCGCGTCAGGGCGACGATCGAAGCGGTCGAGCGCGAGCTGCTGTGCGACGGCTTCGTGATGCGCTACGACACGGGCGCCACCGACGACGGCCTGCCAGCGGGAGAAGGGGTGTTCCTCGCGTGCAGCTTCTGGCTTGCCGACGCGTACGTGATGCTCGGGCGCGTGGACGAGGCGCGCGCGCTGTTCGAGCGGCTGCTGGCGCTGCGCAACGACGTCGGCCTGCTGTCGGAGGAGTACGACACGCGCCTGCGCCGCCAGGTGGGCAACTTTCCGCAGGCGTTCTCGCACGTCGCGCTCGTCAATACGGCGCACAACCTGAGTCACGCCACCAAGCCGGTGCACCAGCGATCGCGGTAGCATTGACCGAGTGAGCTTCGACCCGACGCTGCTGATGCTGTCGCTCGTGCCGAACGGCATTGGGGTGTTCCTGTTCATGTACGGGAAGAAACAGGAGCGTCTCGCACACATTGCCGCCGGCATCGTGTTCATGGTCTATCCGTACTTCGTCTCGACCGTGCTGCAGATGCTGCTCGGCGGCGCGCTCATCGGCGGCGTCTTCTGGTGGGCCCTGCAAGCGGGCTGGTAGTCCCCCGGGTACGTAGGCCGGGTTCCGCCGAGCACCGGTGCCACGCGCAGGCGGACCCGGCATGCCACGTGCACGCTCAACAGCCAGCTTTATGGCTGAGAGTCGGCGACTCTCCATTCAGATTCCGTGGTCGACGCTGCTGAAGGTCATCGCGGCCGCGGCGCTCGTCGCGGTTCTCGTTCGCATCTGGTACATCCTGACGCTCATTCTCATCGCCATCATCGTCGCGGTGGGGCTGCAGCCCGCGGTGGCGTGGCTGGAGCGTCGCCGATGGCCGCGCTGGGTCGCGGCGACAACGGTCGTCTTTCTCCTTACGGGCGGCATCGTCGCGTTCCTGGCGGTCACCTGGACGTCGGTCACCGGCCAGGCGCGCGACGTCGGCGAGCATCTCGAGAGCGCCGCGCGGCAAAT
Organism: Vicinamibacterales bacterium; assembly: GCA_035635535.1. Classification (GTDB taxonomy): domain Bacteria; phylum Acidobacteriota; class Vicinamibacteria; order Vicinamibacterales; family UBA2999; genus Gp6-AA40. Next base: position 7,330 of record DASQAX010000296.1, read on the forward strand.
CGCGCAGCAGCTGCCGCGGCCCGTCGCGGCGATTCTCGAGCGCTCCGGTACGCCCAACACCTCGATGCTCGCCGGCTACGCGCTGTCGCTCGGGCGCTCCGTGCTGGGCGCCGCCGCGGCGTTCGTGCTCTCGTCGATCCTGGTGCTCTATCTCCTGATCGAAGCCGGCCCGACCTATCGCTGGGTGAGGGGGTTCCTCCCCGCGGAGCTGCGTCCGCGGTTCGATCGCACCGCGTCGGAAGCACGCGACGTGGCGTCGGCCTACATCGTGGCGAACTTCATCACCTCGGTGCTCGCCGCGATCTACACGTTCAGCTGGCTGGCCGTGCTGGGGGTGCCGGCGACGCTCGTGCTCGCGCTGCTCGCGTTCATGTGCGACTTCATCCCGGTCGTCGGCTTCTTCCTCTCGTGCGCGCCGGCGATGGTGATGGCGGCGACCCAGTCGGCCACGCTCGCGGTGGCGATGATTCCGATCTACGGCGCGTATCACTTCATCGAGAACTACCTGATCGGCCCGAAGATCTACGGAGGACGGCTGCGGCTCAGCAACGTGGCGGTGCTGATCGCGTTTGCGATTGGCGCGGAGCTGGGCGGCGTGGTCGGCGCGCTGCTCGCGATGCCCATCGCGGCAACGTATCCGACAATCGAAAAGTTGTGGCTGCGGGATCAACTCGGCGACGACGTGGTCGCGGAGCACGAGGCCGTCAGGCGCAGGGCGTCGTAGACGCTACGAGTCTTCCTCGACCTGCCATTCGGCAGGCGGCTGCGGCCCGAGCTTGATGTCGGCGATATCGGGATCGACGCCTGGCGTTGCGGCGGCCGGCGCACCGGCTTTCCGTTCCTTCTCCTGACGCCGACGTTCTGCCTTCTGCTGGCGGCGTTCGATCAGGCCTTTCTCGCGTTCACGCTTGGCGGCGGTGGGTCTGGAATTACGGGCCATGCTCGTTCACAGCATACACCCACCTCAACCATCTCGTCACCCATGCTACGATTCCGCTTTTCTGACTTCGCGCCGATGACACAGCTGCCCGATCGCCTCTCACGTCTCAACGAGCTCGCCTACGACTTGTGGTGGAGCTGGCGAAACGACGCCCGCAACGTGTTCCGCCGTCTCGACTACCCGTTGTGGCGGCTGACGGCGCACAACCCCGTGCGCATGCTCCGCATGGTCACGCCCGAGACGCTGCAGCACGCCGTCGACGACCCCGACTGGCTGGCGAGCTACGACAATGCGCTGGCGCGCCTCGATGCCGCCCGCGCCGCGCACAACACGTGGGTCGAGAGTCACTTTCCCGAGATCGGCGCGCGCGCGATCGCGTACTTCTCCGCCGAGTTCGCGCTGCACCAGTCGCTGCCGATCTATGCCGGCGGCCTGGGCGTCCTCGCCGGCGACCACTGCAAGGAGGCGAGCGACCTCGGCGTGCCGCTCGTCGGCGTCGGTTTCATGTACCCGCAGGGCTACTTCCGCCAGAGCGTGACGTTCGACGGCTGGCAGGAAGAGGTCTACGAGAAGCTCAATTGGACCGACGCCCCGATCGAGCCGGCGATGACGCCCGACGGCAAGCCGTGCGTGACGGCGGTGCCGCTCGGCAATCGCACGGTGCTCGTCGCGGTCTGGCGCGTCCGGCTCGGGCGCGTGAAGCTGTACCTGCTCGACACCGATCTCGAGGAGAACGCGCCGTGGGATCGCGACCTGTCGGCGCGCCTGTACGGCGGCGACCGCGAGACGCGCGTGCAGCAGGAAATCGTCCTCGGCATCGGCGGCGTCCGCGCGCTCAAGGCGATGGGATCGGATCCGGCGGTCTATCACCTCAACGAAGGCCACGCGGCGTTCGTCGTGCTGCAGCGGATTCGCGATCTCTGCGAGAAGGGATGGAGCTTCGACGCCGCGCTCGAGGAAGTGCGGCGCACGACGGTCTTCACCACGCACACGCCGGTCGCCGCGGGGCACGACGCGTTTCCGTTTCACCTGGTCGAGACGCACCTCGCGAGCGCGTGGGGCGACCTCGGCAACCACCGCGAGCGGTTCTTCGCGCTCGGGCACCACGACAACGGCGGCGGGCCGATGTTCAACATGACCGCGCTCGCGCTGCGCGCGGCGGGAACGGTCAACGCGGTCAGCAAGCTGCACGCCGAAGTGACCAAGCAGATGTGGCAGTCGATCTGGCCCGGCACGCCGTACGACAAGCTGCCGATCAGGTCCGTGACCAACGGCGTGCACGTCCCGACGTGGGTATCGGCGGAAATCCAGCGCCTCTTCGACGAGTACCTCGGCGCCGACTGGATCGACCGGCACGACGACCCCGAATTCGTCGACCGCATCCTGTCGATTCCCGACGAGAAGCTCTGGGCCGCGCGGCAGACGCTCCGCTCGTACCTGTTCAACTTCGTCCGCGAGCGCGCGCGCCAGCGATGGAGCGCCCAGGGCGCCGCCTCGCGCGTCGTCGCCGCGGGGACGATGTTCGACCAGAACACGCTGACGATCGGCTACGCGCGGCGGTTCACGAGCTACAAGCGCGCGGAGCTGATCTTTTCCGATTCCGATCGGCTCGCGCGCATCCTCAACGCGAGCGGCCAGCCGGTACAGATCGTCTTCGCGGGCAAGGCGCATCCGGCCGACGAGGTCGGCAAGCATCACCTGCAGCGCATCTATCGCAGCGCGCTGGATCCGAAATACGGAGGCCGCATCGCGTTCGTGGACGACTACGACCTGCATGTCGCGCACTTCCTCGTCCAGGGGTGCGACGTCTGGTTGAACAACCCGCGGAAGCCGATGGAAGCCAGCGGCACGAGCGGGATGAAAGCCGCCATCAACGGCACGCCCCATCTGTCCATCGGCGACGGCTGGTGGGCCGAGGGGTTCACCGGCGACAACGGGTGGCTGATCGAAGGCAAGGCCGACCCCAACGACCAGGGCGCGCAGGACTGGGCCGACGCCCAGGCGCTCTATGCGATTCTCGAGCAGCAGGTGGTGCCCGCGTTCTACGAGCGCGACCGCGCGGGGACGCCGCGCCGCTGGCTGCAGGTGGTCAAGCAGTCGATGCGGACGGTGCTTCCGCGCTTCAGCGCGCGGCGGATGGTCAAGGAATACGTTCGCGACATGTACCTGCCCGCCATCAAGGATCAGCCCGTCACGAAGTAATCCCAAATCCCCCCCAGACAACCCCTGGGCGCTGGGGTCCGTCCAATCCAACGACCATGATTCGCCAAGGCTTCACAGGCCTGCTCGTCGCGATGGCTGTTGCGGCCTCAGGGCGCCCCGAGGCTCTCGAGGGGCGGGACGACGCCGCCATCACCCACGTCCTCGGCCGCTTGACGTTCGGCGCGCGGCCCGGCGACCTGGATCGCGTCCGGCCCATGGGCCTCGCCGCCTGGATCGATCAGCAGCTCCACCCGTCCCGCATCGACGACCATGCGGCCGAGGCAAGGCTGCCGCAGCTCGACGACCCGCCCGCCGGAGCC
>DASQAX010000297.1:0-4132 GCA_035635535.1 Vicinamibacterales bacterium
CGATCGCGTCGTCCGCTGCCACCTGAAGACGATGGGGCGGATGAACGTCGACTACGACCTCCTCACGTGGGAAGGCGACATCCTGCGGTTGAAGTTCTGGGCGCAGGCGTTCGACGTGCTGAAAGCCAAGAAGGCGGTGTATCTCGCGACCGAGGGACGCCTCGCGGGCTGTTGGGTCATGCCGATACAGGAGGACCTCGAGGCAAATCCCAAACCTGGCGACGAACCCGAAGGCGAGGAGCGTGAAAAAGTCATCGTGCGCTCCAACGGCGTCGTCACCTACGTCGGCAAGGACATCGCGTATCAGTTCTGGAAGCTGGGACTGCTGGGCAAGGACTTCAACTACCGGGTGTTCGCGCAGCGTGCCCGCGGCCCGCTCTGGGCGACGTGCACGACCGGCGGCGCAGGCGGTCACCCGATGTTCGGCGGCGCCGCGTACGTCTACAACGTCATCGACGTGCGGCAGTCGTACCTGCAGAAGCTGCTGAAGCAGGCGCTCATCGCCGTCGGCCACCCGGAAGGCGCCGACCGGTCGCACCACTTCTCGTACGAGATGGTCGCGCTGTCGCACGCCACGGCGCGCGAGCTTGGATACGCGCTGCCTCCGGATTCGGAGGATGCAAAGCGCCCCTTCGTCGAGGTGTCGGGGCGAAAGGGCCTTGGTGTGAAGGCGGACGACCTGCTGGACACGCTGATTCGTTCTGCCGGCACCGAGGTGGGGACGCGGAACCCGGAGCTGGGCGACGCGGACAGGCAGCGAATCGCGGAGACGATCGCCATCGCCGCCGTCCGCTATTTCATGATCAAGTTCTCGCGCGGAAAGGTGATAGCGTTCGACCTGGCCGAGGCGCTCAGCTTCGAGGGCGAGAGCGGCCCCTACATCCAGTACGCCGTCGTCCGCGCCAACAACATCTTTCAGAAGCTGCAGCAGCGCGACGGCCTCGACGAAGCCACCCTGCTGAAGACGCTGCGTGACGTGCCGCCGGGCGAGCTCGATGGCGCCAATGGCACTCACGAGCTATGGGGACTGGTTCTCGACGCCGCCCGGCTCGACGAGGTGGTCGAACAGGTCGTCCGGTCGCTGGAATTCTCGGTGCTCGGAAAATACGCATTCACACTTGCGCAGGCGTTCAACGCCTTCTATCATCGCGCTCCTATCCTCAACGAAGAGCGTGACGACGTGCGACGGTGGCGTGCGGCGGCCGTCATCTACCTTCGCAATCAGTTGAGGACCGCACTCGACCTGATGGGCGTGGACGTGCCGCCCCGGATGTGACCCGATGCCTGTGATTGCGATAGCTCCGTGCAGCAAGCTGCCTGACTACGAGGAATCCGTGCGCCGCGCCGGGGGAGAGGTGCGCGTGCTCAACCCCGCCGTGGACGCGCCCGCCGACGCGATCGGATCCGTGCAGGGGTTGCTGCTGACCGGCGGCGGCGACGTCCGGCCGGACCTCTACGGCGCGGCCGCTCATCCGACGTTCGACCCGGCGGAGCCGGGGCGCGACGACTACGAGATCGCGCTGGTGCGCCTCGCGCTGGAGAAAGACCTGCCGGTCTTCGCCATCTGCCGCGGCGTGCAGCTGCTGAACGTCGCGCGCGGCGGCACGCTCATCCAGGACATCCCCGATGAAGTCGGCACGTCCGTCGAGCACCGGGTCAAGGAGCCGCGGTTCGCGATTGCGCACGACGTGTGGCTGACGTCCGGCACGCTGCTCGAGCGGACGCTGCGCGAGCGGCTCGAGGACGACGCGGATTCGTTCGCGGTCAACAGCCGTCATCACCAGGCGCCGAAGGATCTCGGCGAAGGGCTCGTCGCCTCCGCGACCGCGCCGGACGGCGTGATCGAAGCGGTCGAGGATCCAACCCGCCGTTTCTGTCTTGGCGTGCAGTGGCACCCGGAGAACTTCTGGAGGACGGGAGAATTCCGGACGCTGTTCGAAGCGTTCGTGCAGGCGTGCGGCGCCGAGTCGCTCGCCGGGCGATAACCACGAAGGCGTCTCAGAACGTAGAGGCGGACCTTCAGGTCCGCCTCACCGCAGCGTCGATGTCGAAGGCGGCCAGCGTCTCGACGTGCGCCGTGTTGGGGAACAGATCGATCCCCGAGAGGTGGGTCAGCGAGTAGTCCGCGTCGACGAGCGTCCGCGCGTCGCGCGCCAGCGTGGCGACGTCGCACGAGACGTAGACGATGCGCGGCGGCCTCAGGCGAACGATCGCCCGCATCGCGTCGGGCGACATCCCGGTCCGTGGCGGGTCGACGAGGAAGGTTTCGTCGGCGGCGGGCTTGTCGTGCCGCAGGAAGTCCTCGACGCTCGTCCGCACGACACGCGCGCGCTCCGCATACGGGCGCGCGTTCTCCTCGAGGTCGTGACCGCTCACCGCATCGCCTTCGACGAGCGTCACCTGCGCGCCCGTCGCCGCCGCGAGCGACAGCCCGAAGAGGCCGACGCCGGCATAGAGGTCGGTCACGGGACCCTCAGGCACCAGGACGCCCACGCGCTGCACCAGCGATTCGAGCAGGTACCGGTTCCCCTGGAAGAACGCGCGGGCGTCGCGGCGAAGCTGCAGCGTGCCGAGCGCGTCGGACACGGCAGCGACGCCCGACAGCGTCTCGGACGCGCGGCGATCGAGCACCTGCGCCGACAGCCCCGTAATGCCGTCCGTCGCGAGCGCCGCGAACGGGCGGGCGTCGCTGCCAGGCTCCAGCTCGAGATGACACGCCCGCTCGGTCGCCGGAATGTTCTCGGCGATTTCGATCGAGGTGAGGCCCCGAAGGCCGTCGGCGCGCAGCCGCTGCTCCGCCGCCTCGATCCAGGCGGCGGTTGCCGGCAGCATCTGCGCGGTAGGACCGACGGCGCAGATCTCGTGGCTGCCTTCGCGCATGAACCCGATGCGGCCGCCGCGCACGTGCAGGCGCGCGCGCATGCGGTAGCCCTGTTCCGGAGACGCGAGGACGTCCGGCGCCGAGTCGAGCGGCATCCGGCCGATGCGCGTGAACGCGTCGCGGACGATGTCGGCTTTCAGCTGGAGCTGCCGGTCGTAGGTGACGTGCGCGAGCACGTTGCCGCCGCAGCGCCAGTCGGCCGCCGCGTCGCGCCTGTCCGGCGACGGGGTCACGACGTCGACGGTCTCGGCGAACAGCACGCCCTTGCCCGACCGCTCGATGCGCGCGCGGACGCGCTCGCCGGGGATTGCGCCCCAGACGAGCACGACCTGGCCGTTGTGCCGCGCGAGCATCCGGCCGCCGGCCGTCGGTTTCTCGGCGTCGAGCGTGAGCAGCGAATCGGGCATGACATCGGTCGAGGCCGGCTCAGCCGGACTCACTCATAGGCAATGGTGGGCAACCCTGCCCGCTCGCGCACCAGTCGATCCACACACGCGCGATGCGCCTGCTGATACGCGTCCGCGGGCATGCGCGCCCTGAACGGCTTCAATTCCCCGCCGGCTTCGTCGGACAGCTGTTGAAGCGCGCGATCGTCGAGCCGCTGCCGCAGGGCCTCCACGAGCGAGCCGTCGAGCAGCTGCAGCCGATCGATCAACGCGTCGCGCGCCTCGCCACGAACGGACTTCGATTTCGCGCGCGCAGCGTCGAGCTCGCGGACGAGGTCGTCGAGCACGGGATCGAGCGAGCGATCGCTTCCCGCGCGAAGCGCCGTCAGGCGCGCGATGACGCGTTCCAGATGTGCAGGCAGGCTTCCCCTACCAGCCTCACCCGCCTCACCCACCTCACCTGCCGCAGACACGCCAACCGCTCGCCGCCACTCGTCGAACACATCGAGGACATCGGTCTCGCAGAACTCGATAGGCACGGGCCGCCGGCTCCTCTCCTTGGGCTTGCGGCGCTCGACACACCGATCGATGCCATGCATCACGATCTTCAGCGGAATGCCACGCCCGAACCACCCTTGGACCAAGTCGAACCGTGGTCCAAAAATCTCAATCAAACGCCCTTCGTTCTTGCGACACAGATATCGTTCTATCTCTCGGCAGTACTCCCCCAATTCCTCTACTTGGGAATTGGGATTTGGGATTTGGGATTCGGGATTTGTCGTCACGCCAACCACCGGACTTCACCGGAGACGACGCGAACGATCCGATCGTCGATGCGAACCAGCAGCGCACCGCTCGCGTCGAT
>DASQAX010000298.1:0-3317 GCA_035635535.1 Vicinamibacterales bacterium
GAGGGCCGCCCGCACACGGCCGTTGTCGCGGGTCTTCCGCAGCTCGTTCAGCTTCGCGAGCTGCCGTTCGGCGGCGGATTCGTCGATGTAGAGGGTGCCGATCGGCTCGTCCTCCGCCGCGACGAAGTCGTTGACGCCGACGATGATCTTGTCGCGCCGCTCGACGGCCTGCTGGAACCGGTAGGCGCTCTCGGCGACCTCGCGCTGCGGATACCCCTTCTCGATGGCCGCGACCATGCCGCCCATCCGATCGATCGTATCGAAGTAGGCGAGCGTCTCCTCCTCGAGGTCCGACGTCAGCTTCTCGACGAAGTACGACCCGCCGAGCGGATCGACGATGTTGGTCACGCCGGTCTCGTGCGCGATGATCTGCTGCGTCCGCAGCGCGAGCGTGGCGGCCGCTTCCGTCGGGAGGGCGAGCGCCTCGTCCAGCGAGTTGGTGTGCAGCGACTGCGTGCCGCCGAGGACCGCGGCCATCGCCTGCAGCGCCGTCCGCACGACGTTGTTGTAGGGCTGCTGCGCGGTGAGCGACACGCCTGCGGTCTGCGTGTGGAAGCGGAGCTGCCACGACCGCGGGTTCTTCGCCTTGAACCGGTCGCGCATGACGTGCGCCCAGATGCGGCGCGCCGCGCGGTACTTCGCGATCTCCTCGAAGAAGTCGCTGTGCGAGTTGAAGAAGAACGACAGCCGGGGCGCGAAGCCGTCCACGTCGAGCCCCGTGTCGACACCGTACTGGACGTACTCGACGCCGTCGCGCAGCGTGAACGCCAGCTCCTGCGCCGCGGTCGCGCCCGCTTCGCGGATGTGGTAGCCGCTCACCGAGATCGTGTTCCAGCGAGGCACCCGCTCGGCGCAGAACGCGAAGACGTCGGTGATGAGCCGCATCGAGGGACGCGGCGGGTAGATGTATTCCTTCTGCGCGATGAATTCCTTGAGGATGTCGTTCTGAATCGTGCCCGAGAGGTGGTCCCAGCTGGCGCCCTGCTTCTCGGCGACGACCAGGTACATCGCGAAAATCATCGAGGCCGGCGAGTTGATGGTCATCGACGTCGTAATCGCGGCCAGGTCGATGCCGTCGAAGAGCGTCTCCATGTCGGCCAGCGAGGTGACGTTCACGCCGCACTTGCCGACCTCGCCGAGCGACAGCTCGTGGTCGGGGTCGCGGCCCATCAGCGTCGGCAGGTCGAACGCAACGCTCAGCCCGGTTCCACCCGCCTTCAGCAGCTGCTTGTAACGCTTGTTGGTCTCTTCCGGCGTGCCGAACCCGGCAAACTGCCGCATCGTCCAGAGCCTGCCGCGATAGCCGGTCGGATGGATGCCGCGCGTGTACGGAAACGCACCGGGTTCGCCAAGGTCGCGCTCGTAGTCGAGCGCGGCGATGTCGGCGGGCGTGTAGAGCTGATGAATGGGCCGGCCGGAGATCGTGGTAAAGCTGCCGCGTCGCTCCTTCGATGCGCTGGGACCGGGCGCAGCCGTTTTCATGATCAATTCATTGTAGGCCGACCTGAAGGTCGGCCTCTACGTTCGATGTCGTCGTGGACGGCCGACCTTCCAACGTTTCTACCGTAGAGGCCGACCTTTAGGTCGGCCTGCATGACAGAATAAATGGACATGGCGGAGCACGGAGCGATCTTCGGGGCGATGCTTCAGGAATTCAACGTCGCCGCCCGCATCATCAACCTCGAGCCCGGTGTCTGGAACATCCTCACCCATCCCAAGCGCCAGGTCATCGTGTCGTGCCCCGTTCAGATGGACAACGGCGAGATCGAGGTGTTCACCGGCTATCGGGTCCAGTACAACATCACGCTCGGACCCGCCAAGGGCGGCATCCGTTATCACCCTGACGTGTCGCTGGATGAAGTCACCGCGCTGGCCGCGTGGATGACGTGGAAGTGCGCGGTGGCGCATATCCCCTTCGGCGGCGGCAAGGGCGGCATCGTCTGCGACCCGACGAGGATGTCGCGGCGCGAGCTCGAGGCGCTGACGCGGCGCTACGTCGCGGAAATCGTGGACCTGATCGGCCCTGAGAAGGACGTGCCGGCGCCTGACGTCAACACCAACGACCAGATCATGGCGTGGGTGATGGACACCTACAGCATGCACGTCGGCCATACGGCCACGGCGGTCGTCACCGGCAAGCCGGTGGAGATGGGCGGCTCGCTCGGGCGGCGCGAAGCAACCGGGCGCGGCGTGATGATCGTGACGGCGGAGGCGGCCAAGCACCTGGGGCTCGACGTCAAACAGCTGACCGTCGCGGTCCAGGGATTCGGCAACGTCGGATCGGTCTCGGCTGATCTGCTCGCGAAGGCCGGCGCGAAAATCGTCGCGGTCACCGACTGGAAGGGGGGCGTCTACAACCCGAAGGGGCTCGACGTCCCGAAGCTGCTCGAATACGCGGCCGCGCACGAGAAGAGCGTGGACGGCTTTCCCGGCGCCGACCCGCTCCCGCACGACAAGCTGTGGGGGCTCGACGTCGATGTGCTGATTCCGGCCGCGCTCGAGAACCAGATCACGATGGAGAACGCGCCGCTCATCAAGGCGAAGATCGTCACCGAAGGGGCGAACGGCCCGACGACCCCAGACGCGCACGCGCACCTGCACAAGCGCGGCGTGTTCGTCATCCCCGACATCCTCGCGAATTCCGGCGGCGTGACGACGTCGTATTTCGAGTGGGTGCAGGATCGCTACGGCTATTTCTGGGAGGAGAAGGACGTCAACGAGCGGCTCGAGAAGAAGATCTGCGAGGCATTCGAGGACGTGCTCAATACCTCGCTCAAGTACAAGGTCGATCTGCGGACCGCCGCCTACATCGTCGCCATCCAGCGCGTCGGCACCGTGACGAGGATGCGCGGCATGTACGCGTAACGTGGGATACGGGTCGGGGATCGGGGATCGGGGATCGGGGATCAGGGATCAGGAATCAAGGATCCACGACCAACGACCATCGACCATCACCGGGTGCCGTTGAGCGGCTTCAGCTCCGGCTGCGTGCCGTCCGCAACGGGATACTGATCGACGTTCAGCATCATCGAGACGATGTTGTACCAGCCGGTCACCGCGATGATGTCCACGACGCCGCGCTCGCCGAATACGCTTTTCGCGCTATTGAACGTCGCGTCGCTGACATGCTTGGTGTTCAACAGTTCCGACACGAACGTGTAGAGCGCCTCCTCATCCTTCTGCATCCCGGTCGGCCGCCGGCCTGCCGCAATGGCATCGCAAATCGCCGGGCTCAGGCCCGCCTGCAGCGCCGAGCGATGGTGCGCCTGCCATTCGTACTGCGCCGTCCAGTGGCGCGCCGTGACGAGGATGGCGAG
>DASQAX010000299.1:0-12003 GCA_035635535.1 Vicinamibacterales bacterium
GCGAGGCCGACGTCGAGACGCACCTCGTCATCAGCAAGTGGGGCGCGCGGACGCTGCTCCACGAGACGCCGTATTCACGCGAGCAGGTGGAAGCGCTGGCCACCGAGGTGTACGCGCCCAACGACATGGGCGCGGCGATCGCCAGCGGATCGTTCCAGGCCGCCGGCATGATCGTGGCGCCGTGCAGCGTCAAGACCCTCGGCGCCATCGCGCACGGCTACGGCGAGAGTCTGGTGCATCGTGCCGCCGACGTGACGCTGAAGGAGAAGCGCAAGCTGCTGCTCTCGGTTCGCGAAGCGCCGCTCAGCGAGATCCACCTGGAGAACATGCTGAAGCTGGCGCGGATGGGCGCCGTGATCCTGCCGCCCATGCCCGCCTTCTACATGAATCCGCAGACGCTCGACGAAGTGATCGACCACACCGTGCTGCGGATGCTCGATCAGTTCGGCATCGACGTGCCCGGCGCGCCGCGCTGGGACGGCGAGATGGGCGTGGGAGACGCGCAAAGGCGGACCTAACGGTCCGCCTCTACGGCCGATACCGCGTCGCGGGCTTTCTGGACGGCCCGCTCCGCGTCGTCCACGGCCTGCGCGGCCTCCTCGGCCTCGCTGGCGACACGGCGCGCATCCTGGCGGGCCGTGTCCGCCGTCGCCGACAGCTTCTCGAAGCGGGCCTCGAGCGCCGCCTTCGCCTTCTCGGCGGCCTTCGCGCGGGCCGCCGCGTCCCTCATCGCGGCGCGCGCGCTCTCCGCCTCGCGCCGGGCGGTTGCGAGCGCGTGCTCCGCCTCCCGCAGCTCCTTGCGGGCCTGCGTCTCCTTCGCACGGCGTTCCGCTTCTCGCCGCCGGGCCTCTTCCTTCTCGTCGCCGGCCTTGCGCCGGGCCGGCTGGGGCTTCGGCTGGTTGAACGGGATGACGCGGGGCGGCGCGTGCGTGCCCTCCGGAGACTTGACGGATCGCGCATGTGCGCCGCGAGGCACGAGCGCGGCGAGCGCTTCGAAGCCCGGTGGATCGACATCGGCCGTCAACCGTCCCGCCTGCGGGGCCTCCGGCTGTTCGCCGTAGGTAGCGAGCGCTTCGAGCGTGGTCATGACGCGGCGCGTCGTGTCCGGCGATGCCGGGTGCCCGGCGTCTCGCAGGATGTCCGCGGCGTGCTTCGTCAGGTCGGCCAGCGCCTCGCGCCTCGCATCGAGCGACGCGCGGAGATCCGCGCTCTTGCCGGCCAGCTGCGCCGCCTGCGCGGTGCGAAATCGATCGCCCGCGGCGAACAGGCGATCGAACGCCTTGCGGTGGCGCCAGTAGAGTTGATTGGCGACCCACGCGGAAATCGACGGCTTGCCGAGACTCTTCACGCGCTCCGCGGCGGCCGCGTCGCCGTTCTTCTTCAGCCGTGCGGCGAGCGCATTTCGCGCGGAGGTGAATTCGGCGAGTGGGGCCTGAAACAACGCGTCGGTTTCGACCTGGTGTTCCTGCCCCCTGCCTCCCGCCCCTTGCCCCCGTGCCGGTGCCATCGGGACCTAGTCTGTCATAAGGCTTGCGTAGTCTCGCCTTCACGAGAAGGAGAGAGGCAATGCAGCTGGCGCTTTATGGGGCGGGTAGGGCGAGTAAGGCGGGTAAGGCGGGTGAGGCGAGGCGGATGTGCGCCGCGTGCCAGGCACGCGAAGCGCGCTACGGTTTCCGCGATGCCGGAAGCGACGACCCCGCTGTCGAACGGCCGAAGGCACTCTGCTTCGATTGTTTCCGGATGGAGATGGACCGCCGCCGCGCGGTGGCCGAGCAGCTCGCACGCGGCTGGAACGCAACGCAGGCCGAGCTCCCGCTCTCCGGAAGGCTCGAGGCGTTGCGCCTCCGGCGTCGTCGCGCGCAAATCGCGGCGAGGCATGCGTTGGAGTTACGGTGAGCTCTCTCGGAAAGTCTCGGCGGAACCGGGCGCGGTGAAATCGATCGCGCGGTCACCGGCGTGGCCGTTCACCGTGTAGTGCCCGCGCATCTGGAGGAAGTTCAGGCCGTTCGCCAACGTGCCCTGGGCGGTTCGCGTCGTCACCATCGAATCCACGTCGAAGCGCATCGTGACGTCCAGCAGCCGGCTGCGGGCGGTCACGGTGATCGTCTTCGGCTGGCCCTGCGGGTCGTTCATCTCGGCAATCGTCACGTTCGTCGCGTAGCCCAGCGGGCCGTCGGGACCGAGCGCACCGACGAACCCCGGAATCCGGTCGGGGTCGGCGGCGTCGCGCGGCGGGAAGACGCGGCCGTATATCAGCGAGAGGTCGCCTTCCTGCGCCTGGCCCCATTGCCACGAGACACCGCGCCAGAATCCCCAGTTGTGGTCGTGGTATCCCGCTCCTCCATCGAAGGAGACGCGCTCGCCCGCGACGTCGATCGTCCCGTCCAGCTCTCCTGACATGACCGGCACCACGTAGCCGGTCCGCCAGCCGTGCGCGCCGCCAATCTCGATCGGCGGCACCAGCCGTCCGGGCGACGCCTCGATGGCGACGCGGCCGCGCGCCGCGCGGCCTGCCTCGCCCTGCAGATCGAGGTCGATCACGTACCGCAGCCCGTCGAGTCGCACGCGGTTCCCGCCGATCGTCAACTCCGGCGCGCGCAGCACGTCCTCCCGCGAGAGGCGCGCCGAGGCGCTGAAGTTCTCGACGTGGCCGCCGCGATCGAGCTGAAGACGCACGCCGGCCGATCGCGATCCATCCGCCTGGGACGGCCCCACCATGAACGTCAGGTAGAAGCGCGCGTCGCGCGCGCGGCCGTTGAAGTACAGCCATTCCGCCCACGAGTCCTGCCACATCGGCGCGTCGGGCACCTCGTGGAAGCGGTCGACCTGACGCAGCACCGCCTCCGGCGTCGCCTGCGTCCACGCGACGTCGTCGGGCGTGTCGCGCCATTCGCGATTGAGCGCCACTTCCGGATCGCCCATCGCCTGCGCGACGCTCGGAATGCCGCCGTGCGCGTCCACGCGAACGGTGCCCGTCTCGTTCACCAGGTACAAGGCCGCGGTGTGCGAGGGTCCCGCCAGCCGGACGCGATTGCGCAGCTGATTGGACTGCAGCGTGCCCGACATCACCATCCGCGCCGGCACCGACGGCTCGAGATGGATGACGACGTCGCCGCCGCCGACGAGATCGGACGACCGCGCCTGCATCAGCACGACGTCGGCGACGCCCAGGAGGATGGCCATGACGGCCACGCCGACGCCGAACCCCGCCGCGAGCACGGCGGAGCGCACGGGGTGCGCGGTCAGCGATCGAACGGCGAGCCGGCCAATCATGCGGACGAGGACTCGCCTTCGATGCGGCCGTCGCGCATCGTCAGGACGCGCGTGCAGCGCTCGGCGAGCGCCGGGTCGTGGGTGACGATGACGAGCGCGGTGCCGTCGGCGTTGACGCGGTCGAGCAGCGCCGCAATCTGCTCGCCGGTGGCGCGATCGAGCTCGCCGGTCGGCTCGTCCGCGAGCAGCAGGCCGGGCCGGTTCGCGAGCGCGCGGGCGATGGCGACGCGCTGCATCTCGCCGCCGGAGAGCTCCGATGGGCGATGGTCCGCCCTGGCGGCAAGGCCGACGTACTCGAGCAGCTCGCTCGTCCGCCTGCGCCGTTCGGCCTTCGGCACGTCGGCTTCGGATTGGGGCAGCTCGATGTTTTCGGCCGCCGTCAGCATCGGCAGCAGGAAGAAGCGCTGGAAGACGAACCCGATCTGACGCAGCCGCAGCAGGCTTCGCTGCCGGTCTGACAGCTTCGACACGTCGTTCCCGTTGAACAGCAGTGTGCCGGCGGTCGGCGTCTCAACGCAGCCCAGCATGTGCAGCAACGTGGACTTGCCGCAGCCGGACGGGCCGCTGATGGCGAGGTGATCGCCGGGCGCGATCCACAGCGTCACGTCGGCGACCGCGGTGACCGGGCCGGCGGGCATCGGGAAGACGCGGCTGATATGGGTGGCGGCGACGATGCTGCCGTTGGCGACGCCCGCGCGAACGGCCGTCATCCGACGACCTCGTCCCGCAGCGTCGCCGCAATCGGCAGCCTGGCCACGATTCGAATCGGATAGAGCGCCGCGATGACGGCGGTTGCCGCGAGAAGCAGCAGGTGCACCTGCAGCGCGCTCGCCTGGAAGACGAAGAAGTGCACGTCCGCGGGGATGCCGGGAATGCGTTTCAGGATGGTGTCGAGTCCCGCCGCGAGCAGCCCGCCGAGCGGCAGCGAGATCAGCCCGCCGCCGCCCACGATCAGCACCGACTCGCACAGCACGTCGGCGACGACACGCCACCGTGAGAAGCCGAGGGCGCGCAGCGCGGCAATCTCACCCAGCCGCTGGTTGATCGACACGGTCAGCAGCACGGTGATCAGCAGCACCGCGAAGGACAGCGTCACGGTCGTCAGCACGGTGGAGATCTGCCGGAAATAGGTGAACCCGCCGCGCTCGAAGCGATTCACCGCCTCGGCGTTGCTCAGCACGCGCAGCTCGGGCACCAGCTTCGCGACATCGGCGACGGCTGCGACCGGCCCGGCGCCCTCCTGCGAGGCCACCATGATCACGTCCGCCTCGCCCGTTTCGTTGCCGCCGCAGGCCTCGGCGAGCCTGTCGAGCGACGTGGCGAGCGTGGCGCCGTTCGGCGTGTCGAACGGGAACTGGGCGACGCCCGCGACCGTGAACGGCGCCGGCGGGAGCGCCTGTTCCTCCCCTGTGCACGACGCCCTGAGCACGACGCGCGCGCCCGGCTCGAGCTGCAGCCGGGTCGCGGTGTTCTCGTTGATGACGAGGTCGGCGCCGGTCCCGATGTCGCGGCCCCGGAGGATGGTCCACGGGTACTGCGCGGTCCCCGCCACGCCCTGAAACGACGTGTAGAAGCCTCGCGAACGGCCGTCGAGGATGGTGGCGTTGGCGAAGCGGAGCGCGATGGCCGATCGGACGGTGGGGAGCTTCGCGATGGCCTGCGCGTGGGCCAGTGCGTTCGGAATGAGCGGCCCCTGCCCCGGCAGCGAATCGGTCGCCGTGACACGCAGGTCGAACCCCGTCCGCTCGAGCAGGCCGCGCATCGAGATGACGAGCCCCTGCGAGAGCAGCAGCATGTCGAACAGCAGCGCGCCCACCGCGGCGACGCCAAGCACGCCGAGCGACGCGCGCGCCGGCTGGCGGACCAGGCTGCGCCACGCAAAGCCCATCGCGTTCATCGGCGGGCGAGCCTGAGGCCGTTGCGGCGAAGCAGGGCCCACGACGCGATGACGGTGGCGGACACGCCGAGCGGCACCGCGATGGCGACGCAGATGGCGGCGACCTCCGGCGTCACGCGAACGAAGACGAGCGCGGTGTCGTACCGCCACTGAAAGAAGCGGTTGATGAGCCCCTCGGAGACGAGCGAGAGCACGATGCCGAACAGCGACCCGATCGTCGCGATCAGGAGGCCTTCGATGAAGAGCTGGACGAGGATACGGCGGATGGGAAGGCCGATCAGCCGCAGGACGCCGACCGCCGCGCGCCGTTCGTCAACCAGCATGATGGTGAGCGCCAGCAGGAACACCGTGGAGGCGACGATCGTGACGACCGCAATCGCCAGGTGGAATCGGCGGAGGACGAGGAACGGCCCCGTCGACTCCGCGGCGCCGCTGGCCGGCTGCGCGCTCACGCCGGGCATGCGTGCCTGGACGTCGCGCGAGAACGCGGCGGCGTCGGCGGGATCGACCAGCGCCACGTTGATCGTCTGCACGTATTCGCTTCCCGCGGGCATCCCGGGCTCGCGCGTCAGCGTCAGCAGATCCGGCAGGTGGAGCTGCACCTCGCGAATCACGGCGCCGAGCCGCGCGGGATCCGGCGTCGGCTCGTAGACGCCCGACACGCGGAACTGTTGCGCGGAGCCGCCGTCGGCCGACGCGCTCAGCCGCACGACGTCGCCCACCGCGATGTGCCCGCTTTCGGAAAGTTGACGCGAAATCAGGACGGACGGCAGGGTGTCGGCGGCGTGCAGCGTCGCCGCCGCGGCGGCCATCGAGGCCAGCGCGGCGACGATCAGGCGCCCAGTCACCTTTCGATTATATCGACGCGCCCGCGCGCGCCGCGGCGACGCGCGGGTCCATCACGCGGAACCAGAACGGCGGCACGAGCGCCAGCAGGAACATCGCGCCGTAGCCGCCGGGCAGCCGCGGCGCATGCGTCAGCAGCTCGAGCGACTGGTAGCGCTTCGCCGCCGACATGTGATGGTCCGAGTGGCGCGGCAGGTTCATCAGCATCCAGTTGCTGATGCGGTTCGGGGAGTCCCACGAGTGCTCCGGCTTGACGCGCTCGTATTCGTACGCCGAGGACTTCTTCCGCAGCAGGCCGTAGTGCTCGACGTAGTTGATCACCTCGAGCGCGGCGATCGCGACGAGCGACTGGCCCGCGAACAGCGCGAGCGCCAGCGGGCCAAGGACGATCGCGATCGCCCCGTACGTCGCGAGCACCAGCGCGGCATACCGCAGCATCACGTTGTGCCGCGACCACGTCCCGGCCTCGCGCTCCCAGAGGCGCAGCCGCTCGATCTGCCACGCGCTGATCAGCCCGCCGACCACCGAGCGCGGCACGAACCGGTAGAGGCTCTCGCCGAGACGCGCGGTCGCGGGATCGCGCGGGGTGCCGACGTGGCGGTGGTGCCCCTTGACGTGCTCGATCGCGAAGTGCGGATACGTGACGCTGGCCAGCAGGATGGCGCCGAACGCGCGCTCGTAGCCGTGGCGGCGGTGGATCAGCTCGTGCGCGACCGCCATCCCAATCGCGCCTGTCGTCGCTCCGACCGAGAGGGTGGCCCCGACCAGTTCCAGCGGGCCGAGATGCGCCATCGGCACGGTTCGCACCAGCCAGGCGATCAACGCGAGTTGGACCGGCACCCACAGCCACGTGACCACGCGGAACCAGGTGTTGAAGGCGAGGTCCGGCGCTTCGCGCGGGATGGCGGCGACGCCGCACATCCAGTCGAGCACCGGCAGCACGCCGAAGACGACGATGACCGGCAGCGCCGTGAACCAGCCACGGTTGAACACGGAGATGATGACAATCGGCGGCAGCAGGTAGGCGAGCCAGAACGGGAACGTCGCCCAGATCGATCTAGTCACGGCTCATCTTTTCGATGCGCGTCCATTCCGCGTCGGTGACCGGCATCACCGACAGGCGCGACATCCGCACGAGCGGAAACGCCGCGAACGCGCGGTCCGCCTTGATCGCGGCGAGCGTCACCGGCCGCGGCAGCTTCCTGTCGGCCACGACGTCCACGACGTACAGCTTGCCGGAGGGATCCCTCGGATCCGGATACGCGTCGCCGGCCGCGCGCGCCGTCGCGACCACCGCTTTCTGCTTGCCGGTGTGGTAGTAGAAGATGCGATCGCCCTTGCGGATCGATCGCAGGTGTTTCTGCGCGAGCGGGTTCTTCACGCCCGCCCACACGGTCCTGCGATCCTGTTCGAGCTGATCGTAGCTGTAGTGTTCGGGTTCTTCCTTCACGAGCCATTGCGCCATGCCGCGAATTATATCGGCCGCCGCAAGCCGCAAAGGCCTGCGCCACACCGTGCTCCCGTCGCTGCGCGATCGCATCGAGCCGGGCGTCGAGGTGTTGTTCGTCGGCATCAACCCCGGCGTGAGGTCCGCCCTGACGGGACACCACTTCGCCGGCTTCTCCAATCGCTTCTGGAAGCTGCTCTACGAGTCGCGCCTGGTCCCCGAGCCCATCACCTTCAGCGACGACGGCAGGCTGCCCGAGTGGGGCTTCGGCATCACCAACATCGTCAGGCGCGCGACGCCGGGCATCGACACGCTGCTCCCGCACGAATATGCCGGCGGGCGGACGCGTCTGCTCGCGAAGGTCCGCCGGTTCCATCCGCAGGTCGTGGCGCTCGTCGGCGTGACGGTCTTTCGCGCGATGTTCCCCGGCCACAAGGGGCCGGTCGCGCTGGGCCTTCAGGCGCAGACGTTGGGCGACTCCGCCGTGTTCGTGCTGCCGAACACGAGCGGGCGCAACGCGAATTTTTCGTATGAGGAGATGCTTGCCGCGTTCCGGTCATTGCGCCGGTACCTTCGGCGGCCCGTAAAGGGCCGCCCCGCGAAGGAGTAGATCGGGGGTGTGTAGGTACATCCGGCGGCCCGTAAAGGGCCGCCCCGCGAACGTGTAGATCGGGGGTGTGCAGGGCGCCCCTTTACGGGGCGCCGCCGGGAACGCTCAATGAACGCGAGGCGCGGCTTCCGCCGCTGAGTCATCGCTTCCCGCGATCAGCGGGCGGCGTCCCGCGGCGGTCGCGTTTGCGAGCGCGATGAGCGCGCCCGCTTCGGACGCCGGCACCGGCCTGGAGAAGTAGAAGCCCTGCGCGTGCGGGCAGCGCAGCTTGCGCAGCCGCTCGACCTGCTCAGCCGTCTCGATGCCCTCGACGATGACGCCCTTGCCGAGGTTCTGCGCGAGCGAGACGACCGCGGCGAGGACGTTCGAGCCGCTCGGGTCGAGCGGATCCTTCGCCAGGAACGAGCGATCGATCTTCACCGTGTCGACGGGGAAGCGGTGCAGGTGGCCGAGCGACGAGTAGCCGGTGCCGAAGTCGTCGAGGAGCAGCTGCACCGGCAGCATCTTCAGCTCCTTGATGACGCGCATCGCGGTCGCCGCATCCTCGGCGAGCGCGCTTTCCGTGATCTCGAGCGCCAGCGTGCCGTGCGCCAGCGAGTGCTTGCGCAGCATCTGCCCGACCGCCTCGACGATGCCGGGCTGCATCAGCTGCCGCGGCGATATGTTGACGCTCATCGTGAGCGGCTCGTCGAACCGGTACTGCCGCTGCCACAACGCGGCCTGGCGGCACGCCTCGCCAAGGACCCAGATGCCGAGCGGCACGATCACGCCGGTCTCTTCCGCGAGCGGAATGAACTCGGACGGCGGAATCATCTCGCCGCCCGCACGTTCCCAGCGGAGCAGCGCTTCGAAGCCTGACAGGGAGCCGTCCTTCAGGCAAATCACGGGCTGATACACCAGCTTGAGCTCGTCGTTCTCGATGGCGCGGCGCAGCTCGGTCTCCAGGTTGAGGCGGACGACCGCGTGATCGCGCATCCGCTGCTCGAACACCACGTGGCACGCCTTGCCGAGCGCCTTCGCGCGATACATCGCGGTGTCGGCGTCGCGCAGCAGCTCCTCGGGGTGCTCGTAGTGCGCGCCGCCCATCGTGATGCCGATGCTCGTCGTGACGAAGATGTCGCGGCCGGTGTCGATCGTCATCGGCTCGCGGAAGAGCGACTGCACGCGCTCGGCGACAAACTCCACGTCGCCAGGGCCGTTGACGCCGTCGAGCAGGATGGTGAATTCGTCGCCGCCCAGCCGCGCCAGCACGTCACCCGTGCGAAGGCACGTCGCCAGCTTGTAGGCCACCGCCTTCAGCAGCTGGTCGCCCACGAGGTGGCCGAGGCTGTCGTTCACCAGCTTGAAGCGATCGACGTCGACAAACAGCACCGAGTACCGGTAGTCGCCCATGCGCTTCGAGCGGGCGAGCACGCGCGCCAGCTCCTGCATGAACGCGGAGCGGTTCGGAAGATTGGTCAGCGAGTCGTGACGCGCGGCGTGCTCGAGACGCGCCTGCGCCTCGTGGCGATCCGTGACGTCGGTCTGCGAGCCGGCCACGCGGGTGGCGGTGCCGTCCGCGTCGCGCACGGCGATGCCGCGGCACAGCATCCAGCGATACGCGCCCGCGGCCGTCTGAATCCGGTGTTCGTGCTCGAGGTGCGGCGTCTCGCCGGCCAGGTGCGCGCCGAGCGCCGCGCGCAGGCCCTCGACCTCGTCGGGGTGCACGCGATTGAGCCAGTCGAGCAGCGTGTTGCCGACCTCGTCGTCGCTGAGGCCGAGCATCGCCTTCCACCGCGGCGAGAAGTAGACGCGGTTGCGGACGACGTCCCAGTCCCACAGTCCGTCGTTCGAGCCGGCGGCGGCCAGCGCGTAGCGCTCCTCGCTCTGCTTGAGGAGCTGCAGCGTCTCGCGCAGCTTGCCTTCCGACTGCTGCGCGAACTTGAGCGCCTGCTGCGCCTGGTCGTGCAGCTCGGTCACCTGCTGCGTGTGCCGCTGCTCGTCCTCGAGGCGGCCCAGGTACACCTTGTAGCTGCGGAACGTGAGGTAGACGGGCGGAATCAGGATCGGGAGCAGCCACTGGCTGGCGCCGTTGACGATCGTCGCGGCCACCATGGCGACGGTGGCGCCGACGAAGTAGCTGGGAGCGCACCAGAGGAAGTTGTCGTTCCAGACGCGCATCAGCCGCTGGCCGGAGGTCAGCGCGACGGCCACGGACACCGACGTCGTGTTGGCGACGTAGTACGCGGTCGCCGCGGCCAGGAGCGGCGTCGCAATCTGCGGCCATCCGAGGTGGCCCGCGCCGCCGCCGCTCCAGCCGAACACGAGGCCGGCGAATTCGATCGTGAGGACGATCGCTGCGATGTTGAACAGCGTCCGGTAGAACGGGTTGCCCTTGCGGACGTTCAGCGTCGACTGCGCAACCGCGCTCGCGGCGGCGACAAACACCGTCTGCTCCGGCCCGAGGAGGAGCAGCGCGGTGAAGTCCACCACGTACGACACCGACATCGTCGACGCGCTGCGCGTGAGCGGCAGCCTGACCTTCAGCGCCGACGCGAGGCACGACATGACGATGAGGGAAATGAAGAGCGCCCACTGCGTGACGTGGACGTGGGTGGCGCAGTAGACGAGGACCAGCGCGCCGGCGGAGATGACGCCGGCCACATAGACCCGTGCCAGAAGGGGCAGCTTCGCCTCTTGACGGGTGCCGATCTGCGGCAGGGCCGCTGTGGTGATGTCCTCGGTAACGCGCATGTCGAACCATACGGCGAGACGCGGTGCGCCTCGCCGTATCAGGATGTCCGGCCTACTGCAGGACCGCGCTCCAAACCGCCTTCGCCTGGAACCAGTCCTGCGACAGAATCGACCACATAATCTGATCGAGGTGCTTCCCGTCCTTCAGCAGCGATCCGCGCAGGACGCCCTCCTGGACCGCGCCGAGCTTACGCAGCGCTCCATTACCGCGGGCGTTCTGCACGACCGCGCGGGCTTCCAACCGGTTGACGGATGTGTGCTGGAAGGCGAAGTCCAGGGTCATCCTCGCGCTGGCGAGGAACATCCCCGTACCCCAGAAAGCTGAGCCTACCGCAAATCCCCACTCCGCGACGGAAAATCTTGGAGCGATTGCACGGACCTGCACGAGACCTACCGCATGTTCGCAGCCTTCGGGAACCATGCCGAACGTGAACTGGTTGCCCGCCTCGCGTTCACGCTGCGCCCACGCGATGAACCGCTCGAAGCCGTCGGGTGTCGTCGGCGGAGGCGAGATGAACTTCGCGACTTCCTCCGACTTGAGCATCGAGAGCAGCGAGAGCGCGTCGCTCTTCACCAGCTCGCGCAGCATCATCTTGCGGCCCGTGAGCACCGGGAGTCCCGTCGTCCAGTCGGCGTCGACGTTGAAGTTGACGTTCGCGGCCGGGGCGGCATCGAAGCGAATCGGCTCGAGATTCTGGGTCACGGTGGTCACCATCTCTAGTGGATTCAGTTGAAGGGGGTTGTTCGCAGTCTTCACTTGCCGCCCCCTTTCTTCGACGTCGCCGGGATTCCGAGCACGCTCTCGCCCCAGACGATGTTCTCGCCCCAGACGATGTTTTCACCCCAGACGATGTTTTCACCCCAGACGATGTTCTCGCCCCAGACGATGTTCTCGCCCCAGACGATGTTCTCGCCCCAGACGACGTTCTCGCCCCAGACCGAGCCACCCAGGTTCTCGCCCCACACGGTGCCCGCATCCCATGCGGCGTTGTTCGCGCTGATGATGTTCTCGCCCCAGACCAGGTGCTCGCCCCAGACCAGGTGCTGCGACCACGGAATCTCGACGCCGGCGTAGATGCTGGACGGCACGATCTGGTTGATGATCCACGTCGAACCCGCCGGCGCGCTCGGATCGACCGAGCGCACGAGGCTCAGGAGGCCGGCGCCGTTGACACGGCCCGCGCCCTGCGACAGCTG
>DASQAX010000300.1:0-1675 GCA_035635535.1 Vicinamibacterales bacterium
TCGCAGCGCGCCATGGAGAAGATTGGCGGTGTGCGTCTCGGCATGACGAGACGCGAGCCGGGCGGACGGGAAAGCGTCGTCTTCGAGATCACGCACGCGGCGTTCGACACACATTTCAGCGGCGGCGTGTCATAGGATTCCATCCTCATGCGACTCTTTCAGATCGACGCGTTCGCCGACGCTCCGTTCAAGGGCAACCCTGCGGCCGTTTGCCTGCTCGACGCCGCCAGCGTCGATGAGAAATGGATGCAGGACGTCGCGGCCGAGATGAACCTCTCCGAAACCGCGTTCGTGCGCCGCGAGGACGGCGACTGGTCGCTCCGCTGGTTCTCGCCCACCGTCGAAATCGCGCTGTGCGGCCACGCGACGCTGGCCACCGCGCACGCGCTGCTCGAGGAGGGCCTGCTGGCCGCGGGTGACACGGCGGCGTTTCACACGAAGAGCGGCGTGCTCACGGCGAAGCACGAGGGAGAGCTGATCGAGCTGGACTTCCCCGCCACGGTCGCGAAGCCGTCGCCGCCGCCCGATGGATTGATCGAGGCGCTCGGCACGCAGCCCGTGCGGGTGTCGCTGAACCAGTTCGATTACCTCGTCGAGATGGCGAACGAGGACGACATCCGGTCGCTGACGCCGGACTTCGCGATGCTCCGCCGCATTCAGGTGCGCGGCGTCATCGTCACCAGCCGGGCTTCGACGCCAGGCTTCGATTTCGTCTCCCGGTTCTTCGCGCCCGGCTCCGGCATCGACGAGGATCCGGTCACCGGGTCTGCCCATTGCGCGCTCGCGCCGTACTGGGCGCCCCGGCTCGGCAAGACGGTGTTCCAGGCGTACCAGGCGTCGCCACGCGGCGGCGTGCTCCGGGTGACGCTCGCCGGCGATCGCGTGCGCATGGCCGGACGTGCCGTGACGATTCTCCGCGGTGAACTGAGAGTATGATCTGCCGCCGGGTCCGCAGTGCGATGGATTCAGTTCGCACTGCGGAACCCGGCCTACGTACGTGGGGCGGGTCCCGCGGCACGTAGTGCCTCCATCGCGCCGCGGACCCGCCGTTGAGGCTCACTATGAAAAGAACGCTCGTGCTCAGCGCGCTGCTGATCGTCGGCGCACTCGCGATCGCCGCGGCGCAGCAGACGAAACAGGTGATCGACGTTCAGAAGGTCTCCGACAACTACTACGTCCTCACCAGCTCCACGCCCGGCAACGACGCCACCTTCAGCGGCGGCAATGTCGGCGTGTTCATCACCAACGGCGGCGTCGTGCTCGTCGACACGAAGCTCGCCGGCTGGGGCCAGACGTTCCTCGAGCGCGTGAAGTCGATCACCAGCAAGCCGGTGACGATGATCATCAACACGCATACGCACGGGGATCACACGGGCAACGACGACAAGTTCGGCACGAGCGTCGAGATCGTCGCGCAGGAGAACACGAAGACGAACATGACGAAGATGGACGCCTTCAAGGGCGACAAGGCCGTCTTCCTGCCGAAGCGGACGTTCAAGGACACGCTGACGATCGGCAGCGGCAACGAGCGCATCGACCTCTATTACTTCGGCGCCGGCCACACCAACGGCGACGCCATGGTCTACTTCCCGGCGCTGCGCGTGCTGCAGACGGGCGACCTCTTCGCGAGGAAAGACGCGCCGCGCATCGATCGCGCCAACGGCGGCAGCGGCGT
>DASQAX010000301.1:0-8012 GCA_035635535.1 Vicinamibacterales bacterium
ATCCCTCGCTCATCGCGGGCGGCCCGCACGAATCCATCTACCAGCCGGGCTGGTCGCCCGACGGCACGCTGTACTTCTCCAGCGATCGAACGGGCTGGTGGTCCTTGTACAAGTGCGATGTCGGAAGCGTGAAGTGCGACATCGTGCCCGTGCTGTGGCAGCCGCTCGACGAGGCCGAGTTCGGGCGGCCGCAGTGGCTGTTCGGCTGGGCCACGTGGGCGTTCGCGGACGAGCGGCGCATCGCCGCGTCGTACGTGCGGCGGGGGCGCTGGAGGCTGGCCACGATCGACACCGAGGCGGGCACGCTCACCGACGTGCCGACCGACCTGGAGCCGCTCGAATGGCTCACCGCGACTGCGACGCACGCGGTGTACGTCGCCGCGTCACCCGACACGCCGGCGACCGTCGCGCGGACGAACCTCGCGACAGGCGGAACGGAGATGATCCGCTCCTCGTCGACGCTGAATCTCGAGCGGCGGCACATCTCGATTCCGGAAGCGATCGAGTTTCCGACCGAAGGCGGCGTGACCGCACACGCGTTCTATTACCCGCCGGCCAACGCCGACGTCTCCGCGCTCCCGTCCGATCGTCCGCCGCTCATCGTCGTCAGCCACGGCGGCCCGACGACGCAGACCAAGGCGATGCTCGACCTGCAGGTGCAGTTCTGGACGAGCCGGGGGTTTGCCGTGGTCGATGTCAACTACGGCGGCAGTTCCGGCTACGGCCGGGAGTACCGCGAGCGGCTGAACTGGCAGTGGGGCCTCGTCGACGTCGACGACAACATCAACGCGGCGAAATATCTCGTCGAGCAGGGGAAAGCCGATCCCGATCGCCTGATCATCCGCGGCGGCAGCGCGGGCGGCTACACGACGCTGGCGGCGCTCGCGTTTCATCCGGAGGTGTTCGGCGCCGGCGCGAGCTACTACGGCGTCAGCGACGTGGAGGCGCTGGCCAAGGACACGCACAAGTTCGAGTCGCGGTACCTCGACACGATGATCGGCCCGTATCCGGCCGCCAGGGATCTCTATGTCGAGCGCTCGCCGATTCACTCCATCGACCGCCTGTCGTGCGCGCTGATCCTGTTCCAGGGGCTGGAAGACAAGGTCGTGCCGCCGGATCAGTCGCAGAAGATGGCGGATGCGGTGCGCGCGAAGGGATTGCCGGTCGCTTACATTGCCTTCGAGGGCGAGCAGCACGGCTTCCGCCGCGCCGAGACGATTATCCGGTGTCTCGAGGCGGAGCTCTATTTCTACGGCGCGGTGTTCAGGTTCACGCCCGCCGGCGGCTTGGCTCCGATCAAAATCGACAACCTGCCGTAGGCGGGGTCCCGCGACGCATCCGTTGCCATTGCGTTGCGGACCCGGCTACGATTCGCGACGTGGCGACTGCCGTTCCCGCGTACTCCGTCCGGCCCGCGCCGGCCGCGCGCACGCGTCTCGACTCCATCGACCTGCTGCGCGGCATCGTGATGGTGATCATGGTGCTCGATCACACACGCGATTTCGTGCACGGGCCCGCGCTGCGCTACGACCCGACCGATCTGGCGAGCACGTCCTTCGCGATCTTCATGACGCGCTGGATCACGCACTTCTGCGCGCCCGTGTTCGTCTTTCTTGCCGGCGTCAGCGCCTACCTGCAGAAGATGCGCGGCAAATCGATCCCGGATCTGTCGCGCTTTCTCCTGACGCGCGGCATCTGGCTGATCGCCGTGGAAATCGTCGTCCTGCACGCCCTCATCTGGTTCAACCTCGACTTCAGCTTCGTCGGGCCGCTGCAGGTGATCTGGGCCATCGGGTGGTCGATGGTCGTGCTCGCGGCGCTCGTGCACCTGCCGCTTCGCGTGATCGGGGTGTTCGGCATTGCCATGATTGCGCTGCACAAC
The DNA here is from genome assembly GCA_035635535.1 of Vicinamibacterales bacterium. Lineage (GTDB taxonomy): Bacteria > Acidobacteriota > Vicinamibacteria > Vicinamibacterales > UBA2999 > Gp6-AA40. The sequence continues at coordinate 1,883 of DASQAX010000301.1, forward strand.
ACGCTCGATGGCGTGAGCAGCCAGGCGTTTCCGTGGATGGTGCTGCACCAGGCCGGGCTGGTGATGCTGACCGCGTCCGGTCCTCTGGTCTGGGTTCAGTATCCGCTCGTGCCGTGGATCGGCGTGATGGCCGCGGGCTACGCGTTCGGCGCGGTGTACGAGCTCGAGGCCGAACGTCGCACTCGCCTCGTCCGTCGCGTGGGCCTGTTCCTCATCGCTGCGTTCGTCGTGATACGGGCGATGAACATCTACGGCGATCCGTCGCACTGGTCGGTGCAGTCGACGGCGCTCTTCACGGTTCTCTCGTTCATCAACACGACGAAATACCCCCCGTCGCTGCTGTACCTGCTGATGACGCTGGGACCAGCGCTCGCCGCGCTCGCGTGGTTCGATAGCAGGGCGGGTAGCGCGGGTGCGGCGGGTAGGGCGGGTGAGGCGGGTGCGGCTGGTAGGGCGGGTCCTTTCGGACCCGCCAGGGCAGCGCTCGTGACGTTCGGGCGCGTCCCGCTGTTCTTCTATCTCCTGCAATGGCCGCTTGCGCACACCGCCGCCATCGTCGCGAACGTCGTTGCGGGAAGTCCGTTCGACTATCTGCTTACGCAGCCGCCCGCCTTTTTCAACCTGCCCTGGGGCACGGGTTTTCACCTCTGGACCGTCTATCTCTGCTGGGCGTGCATCATCGCGATTGAATATCCGCTGTGCCGCTGGTTTGCGGGCGCGAAGCAGCGACGACAGGATTGGTGGTTAAGCTATTTGTAGGTGAACATGAGACGAATCTCCCTCGCTCTTCTCCTTGCGCTGTGCGCGCTCGCATCACCGCAGGCTCCCGCCTTCGCGCAAGGCTTCGGCGGGGCAGGCCCCGCCTCCGCGCAAGGCTTCGGCGGGGCAGGCCAGCCGGCCGCGCAGTCACGCGTCACCGGCGCCATCACGCTCGCGCTCGATGCGCGCGAAACCCCGCGCAAGCTGCTGCACGCGCGCGAAACGCTCACCGTCACGCCCGGCGCGCTGACGCTGGTCTATCCGAAGTGGCTCCCCGGCGAGCATGCTCCGGATGGAGCGATCGACGATCTCGTCGGGCTGAGGTTCTCGGCCGGCGGAAAAATGGTTCCGTGGCGGCGCGATCCGGTCGACCTGTTCGCGTTTCATCTCGACATCCCGCAGGGCGCCGAGACGCTCGACGCCAGCTTCGATTTCCTGTCCGCCATCGGCACCGGCGGCTTCAGTTCCGCGGCGTCCGAGACCGCGCATCTCGGCATCTATTCCTGGAACCAGGTGCTGCTCTACCCGCAGGGCGCACGCACCGACGACGTGATGTTCCGCGCGAGCCTGCAGCTGCCGGCGGGCTGGAAATTCGCGACGGCGCTGAAAGCGGCGAGCGAGAACGGTGGACAGATCGACTTCGCGCCCGTGTCGCTGACGACGCTCGTCGATTCGCCGGTGATTGCCGGGGAGTACTTCAAGGTCGTTCCGCTCGACCCCTCGACTCCGCTCGGGACAAGCGACACCTCGTCCCGCCGCGTCGAGGCAGATCTGGTCGGCGACACCGCGGCCTCCATCGAGATTCCCGCGGACCTCACCCAGAAGTGGAAGCGGCTGGTGCAGGAAGCGGATGCGATGTTCGGCGCGCGCCACTACGACCGCTACCACTTCCTGCTGACGCTGAGCGATCGGGTCGCGCACTTCGGCCTCGAGCATCACCAGTCGAACGACTCGCGCGTCAACGAGAACTCGCTCACCCAGCAGAACTCGATCGGCGTCGTCGCACACGAGTACGTCCACTCGTGGAACAGCAAGTTCCGCCGTCCCGCCGGTCTCGCCACGCCGGACTTTCAGCAGCCGATGGTTGGCGACCTGCTCTGGGTCTACGAGGGGCTGACGCAGTATCTCGGCTACGTGCTGGCCGAGCGGAGCGGCATCTGGAGCGAGTCGTACTACAAGGAGCGGCTCGCGCAGATTGCCGCGTACCTCGACACCGAGCCGGGGCGCGAGTGGCGGCCGCTCGCGGACACGGCCACGGCGGCGCAGCTGCTGTACTTCTCGCCCGGCCAGTGGACGGCATACCGGCGGAGCACGGATTTCTACGACGAAGGCTGGCTGATCTGGCTCGACGTCGACACCGCGATCCGCGAGCTCACCCGCGGCGCGAAATCGATCGAGGACTTCTGCCACCTGTTCCACGGTGGCGAGAGCGGCCCGCCGATGGTGAAGCCCTACACCCTTGACGATGTCGTGGCGGCGCTGAACCAGGTGGCGCCGCACGACTGGAAGGCCTTCCTCGGCTCGCGCATCTACCAGGTGACGCCGCGCGCCCCGCTGGACGGGATCACCAGGAGCGGGTGGCGCCTCGCATATACGGACGCGAAGAACGAGTTCATCAAGACCGGCGACGGCGATCGCGTCGAGGCGATGTCCTCGCTCGGGCTGCGCGTGCGCGCGCGCGACGGCATGGTGAACGACGTCATCCTGAATTCGCCGGCCGGCAAGGCGGGCATCGGGCCGGGGATGCAGATCCTCGCGGTCAACGGGCTGCGATTCTCGGCGGAGGTGCTGCGCAACGCGATCAGGGATTCGAAGACCGCCTCCGGGCCGCTGACGATCGAGTTCCAGAACGACGACCTCGTGAAGACCGTCCCGCTCGACTATCACGGCGGGATGCGGGAGCCCCACCTGGAGCGCGTGGCGGACAAGCCCGATCTCCTTGGACAGATACTGGCCGCGCGGGCGCGGCGATAACCACGAAGGCGCGCTGCGCGCGCGCCTTCACGAAGACCACGGAGGCAATTCAAGTACTTTTGATTCCGGATCCCCGATCCCCGAATCTCCCCGATCCCCGATAAGATCCACTCATGTACTCATCGGCGCTGTGGCTGCACTCCCTCCTGCGGTGGGCCATTCTCTTCACCGGCCTCGTCGCGTGGTTTCGCGCGATTGGCGGCAACACGGCGAAGCGGCCGTGGACGCCGAAGGACGACCTGTGGGGTCTGCTGCTGACGATCGCGGCTGACATGCAGCTGGTCGTCGGTCTGATCCTCTATGTCTTCCTCAGTCCCATCACGAGGTTGGGCGTTCGGAATCTGGCGGCCGCGATGTCGATCCCGGCGGCGCGTTTCTTCACCGTCGAACACGCCGCGGGGATGCTCGTCGCCATCGCGCTGATTCACGTGGGGCGCGTGAAGATTCGAAAGGCATCGGAGCCCGCACGCAAGCATCGCCTCGCGATGATCTTCTTCGGCATCGCCATAATCGTGACCATCATCGCGATTCCATGGCCCGGGATGCCCGTATCGCGTCCGCTGCTCCGTCCGTGATCGCGGTCGTCCGCGGCGACATCACCACGCTCGACGTGGACGCGATTGTCAACGCGGCCAACGAACGGATGCTCGGCGGGGGCGGTGTGGACGGCGCGATCCATCGCGCCGCCGGGCCTGATCTGGTCGAGGCCTGTCTCGCGATCCCCGAGGTGGGGCTGGGCGTTCGATGCCCGACGGGACAGAGCCGCATCACGCCGGGGTTCAAACTTCGCGCGAGGCACGTGATACACACGGTCGGTCCAGTCTGGCGAGGCGGCGGCCACGGGGAGGCGGAGCTGCTGGCCTCCTGCTATCGCACCGCGCTCGCGCTGGCCCGGCAGCACCAGGCGCGCTCGATCGCGTTTCCCGCCATCAGCTGCGGCGTCTACGGCTACCCGCTCGATGAAGCGGCGGCGATCGCCGTGCGCGAGACGCGTGCGCGCGAAAGCGAATTCGATCGCATCACGCTCGTCGCCTTCGACCCCGAGGTCCACGAGACGCTGACCGCATGCCTGTCACGACCGTCCTGACGGAGACGCTCGGGCTGCGGCACCCGATCGTGCAGGCGCCGATGGCAGGCGGAGGCGACACGCCGGCGCTGGTCGCGGCGGTGTGCGAAGCGGGCGCGCTCGGTTCGATCGGCGCCACCTACCTGACGCCGCAGCAGATCGCGGAGGCGTGCGCCGCGGTCCGGTCGAAGACGGCGCGCCCGTTCGGTATCAACCTGTTCGTGCCGGACGCCCCGCTGCCGGGCGACGTGTACCCCGAAGCCGCCGTCGGCCGCGTCGCGCCGTTCTTCGAGGAGCTCGGCCTGGCGCGTCCCGGACCACCGGCGGCGCCCGCGCGCGACTTCGACGCACAGCTCGACGCGGCGCTCGACGGCGGCGCGTCGGTCTTCACCTTCACGTTCGGCATGCTGCCGCCAGCCGCCCGCGACAAAGCGAAAGCGCGACGGCTCGCGGTTGGTGGCACGGCGACGACCGTCGACGAAGCGATGGCGCTCGAGCGAGCGGGCATGGACTTCGTCGTCGCGCAGGGGAGCGAGGCGGGAGGGCACCGCGGCACGTTTGCGGGCCCCTTCGACCAGGCGGCGTTCGAGGCCGGCATGATCGGCACGCTCGCGCTGGTCCCGCAGATCGTGGACGCGGTGCGCGTGCCGGTCGTCGCCTCCGGCGGCATCATGGACGGCCGCGGCATTGCGGCGGTGCTGGCGCTCGGCGCCGCCGCCGCGCAGTTGGGCACCGCGTTCCTGACGTGCGAGGAAGCCGGCGTGCCGGACGTCTACAAGCAGGCCATCCTCGACGCGCACGAGGACCAGACGCGCATCACGCGCGCGTTCTCGGGCCGCCCGGCGCGCGGCATCGTCAACCGGTTCATGCGCGAGGTCGAGGAGGTGTTGCCGTTCCCGCTGCAGAACGCGTTGACCCGCCCGCTGCGCGCCGCCGCGGCGAAGCAAGGGCGCGCGGAATTCCTGTCGCTCTGGGCGGGACAGGGCGTGCGGATGGCCCGCCGCATGAAGGCAGCCGACCTGGTCGCCACACTCGCCGAGGAGACCGACGCTGCTGTTCGACGGCTTCAGGCGCGCTGACATCACGACCGCCGGCGCGACGATCGCGGTCGTGCACGGCGGCGCGGGGCCGCCGCTCCTGCTGCTGCACGGCTACCCGCAGACGCACGTGATGTGGCACAAGGTCGCGCCGCTGCTGATGCGCGATTTCACGGTTGTCGCAACCGACCTGCGCGGCTACGGCGACAGCAGCAAGCCGGACAGCGGTCCCGACCACGCGGGCTATTCCAAGCGCGCGATGGCGCAGGACCAGGTCGAAGCCACCGCGTACTTCTGGTGGTACTTCCTCGTTCAGCCGGCGCCGCTGCCGGAGACGCTCATCGGCAACGATCTTGTCGCCGCCGAACTCCGTACGTTTTTCCGATGACCACCTTCGATCCGTGGCTCGACCGCTGGTCGGTCGTGGCCGACGGCCCTCCAATCCACACCGCGAGCAGCGATCTTCTGCCGGTCGTGCGCGGAGGCGTCCTGGCGATGTTGAAAATCGCCCGCAGCGACGAGGAGCGCCGGGGGGCCGCGGTGATGGTCTGGTACGACGGCGATGGCGCGGTTCGAGTGCTGGAGACGAACGGCGCGGCGTTGTTGCTGGAGCGCCCGCACACTCTTCGCTCGCTCGCGGAGATGTCCGCGGGCGGGTCCGATGATGAAGCGACACGCATCCTGTGCGCAACCATCGAGCGGCTTCACGCGCCGAAGCCTCGTGAGATCCCACCGAATCTTGTCCCGCTCGACAGATGGTTCCGCGCGCTGACGTCGAATCCGGACGCGTTGCTCGCACGCGCGGCCGGCACGGCGCGAGCGCTCCTCGCCGAACCGCAAGACGTGGTGGTGCTGCACGGCGACATCCATCACGGCAACGTCCTGGACGGCGCCGGGCGCGGCTGGCTCGCCATCGATCCGAAGGGCCTGCACGGCGAGCGCGCGTTCGACTACGCGAACATCTTCTGCAACCCGGATCGCGCTACGGCGACCGCGCCCGGCCGCCTTGCGCGTCGGATAGACACCGTCTCGGAGGCAGCGCACCTCGATCGGGCACGTCTGCTGAAGTGGGTAGTGGCCTATGCGGGCCTGTCGGCGGCTTGGTGCGTGGAAGATCGCGAGGATCCCATGCTGCCGCTCGCCATCGTGGAGATCGCTTCGCGTGAGGCTGGGTGAGGCGGACCTGAAGGTCCGCCTCTACGGCCACCGAACCTGGCGAGGCGGACCTGAAGGTCCGCCTCTACGAGTACGAATTGAGATCTCCGTGTCTCCGCCTGTCCGGCGTCAGTGCTTG
>DASQAX010000302.1:0-16452 GCA_035635535.1 Vicinamibacterales bacterium
GGTGGTGGATAGTGGTTACGGCCAATCAGCCTCCGTCGCCTGAAGCGATCGAATGAGTCCGTTCAAGAGCCGACCAACGCGCTCCACGCGCTCGATCACTGCCTTATAGTCGGCGATACTGAGATACGTCAGGCGCCGCGCCACTTCCAGCTGCACGTCGACCTCGCCTTGCGAGCCCAACGCGATATCGAGGTGATTGAGGTACGGTTTCCGCCGCTTTCGACGCGCGCCCTCCCCGATGTTCGACGGAACCGAGACCGCCGCCCGTCTGAGTTGCGCCGTCAATCCGAATCGCTCGTCCGCAGGAAAGCTGCGCGACACTCGGTAAACATCTTCGACGAGCAGCATCGCTTCCTGCCAGGCAACCAGGTCGCGGAATGAATTCGTGTGCGCCATGCGCCTCGTCAATTCAAATGGAGTGCCTCGTCAATTCTTCGAGCGAATTCGAACGTGGGACGTTCAGAGCCGCTAATCCGGGTAGCTGCTACCCCGCGACCAACCACCACCAACCACCAACCACTACTAACCACCATCCACCATCCACCACCCACCAGCTAAGGCCGGCGGCGGCCTGAAACCACGCCGCCGCCATCACCGTATAGTCGATGTCCGTGGGGCACACCGCGAGCGATGCCGAACTGGCGAGCGATGCACTTGCCGGGTCTGAAGCCGCGTACCGCGAGCTGGTCACGCGGTACGCGACGCCCGCCGTCAATTTCATCTTCCGCTTCGTGCGCGACCGCGCCCTCGCCGAAGACCTCGCCCAGGAAGGGTTTCTGCGGGTCTACCAGCGCCTGAACACCTTCGATCCCGGGCGCAAGTTTTCGAGCTGGTTCTTCCAGGTTCTTCGTAACATCACCATCGATTACCTCCGCGTCCACCGGTTGCCCACGGCTTCCCTCGACGAGCTCGCCGAGGCGGGGAACCAGGGCGCGGCCGTGGACCGCGACAGCGCTTCGCCCGAGCAGCTCGCCGGGCAACGCGAGCTGGCGACGGCCATGAGCGCCGCGCTGTCGCGTATCCGCCCGGAGTACCGGGAGGTCGTGGTCCTGCGCTACCAGGAAGGGCTGACGCAGCCGGAAATCGCGGAAATCCTGGGTCTGCCGTCGGGGACGGTCAAGACCTACCTGCACCGGGCGCGCAAGGAATTGGCTGGAATCCTGGCGGAACAGGGGTGGGCTCCGGGGTCTGAAACCCTTTCTTCGGAGGTTCCGTAACGTGAACAGGAACACGATCAGAGACCGAAACATGGACCGAAAACAGCTCGAGCGGTGGCTGGCGGAAGAGGAGGGCGGGCACGATGACGCCGCCGATGCCGCGTTTGCCCGGCTGTTCACGGCCATGCCCCGGGTCGAGGCCACGCCCGCGTTTGTCGAGCAGGCGGTCGCGGCGGCGTGGCAGTGGCGCGCGCGACGGCGGCGGCTCGTGGCCTTCGGGTGGGCCGCGGCGTTCGTGCTCGTCGCGGCGGGCGCGCTGGCCGCCTATCTCGCGTCCCCGAGCCTGGCGCCGGTCTTCATCAAGGTGGTCGCGTTCGGGAGCGGACGCGCGGTGCCGTGGTTCGTCGCCTACGCGACGGTGGCGATGCACTGGTGGCTGACGCTGGTGCACGTCGGCGGCGTCATCGCCTCCGCCCTGGTGACCCCGGCGCGCGCCGCGGCGCTGGTCGGCGTCGAACTGTTTGGATTGCTTGCGTTCTTCGCGCTGCAGCGGATTGCCGGCGCGGGACGCCTCGGAGATGCACAGGTATGAGGAAGCAGATTCTCTGCGCGCTCGTCGTCCTGACGGTGGCGCTGATGGCGCGCACGGCCTACATCGTCCACGCGCAGACCGCGACCGCCGCCGAGCTGCGGACGCAGCTGGGCGGCACCTACGACATCGTCAGCCTGCAGCAGGGCATTGCGCTCGTCCCGAAGGCTGCCAACGCGCGCGTGCGCATGATTCAGATCGTCAACGGGGCGGTCACCGTCGACGGCGACACGTTGACCGCCGCGCAGCTGAGAGATCGGCTTGGCGCGGACGCGGCGGCGGTCGTTCAGCTGACGTACCTGAGCGCGGCGGAGCAGCGGCAACTGGCGTCGCCCGGCGCGGCCAGCACGGAGCCGCCCGCCGCGGGTGCGACGCCCGCCCCGGCGCCGGACGTTCCGCCGGCGCCCGCGCCCGGAACGCCGCCCCGCTCTGTGGAGCGCAGGGGCGACATCGTGCGGATCGGCGGCAGCTCCGTCAGCGTCGCCGAGAACGAGCGCGTCGAAGGCGACGTGGTGGCGATTGGCGGCCCCGTGACGATCAACGGCGAGGTGACGGGTGACGTCGTCGCCGTGACGGGCGGACTCACGCTCGGACCGCGAGCCGTGGTTCGCGGCGAGGTGACGGCCGTCGGCGGTCCGTTCAAGCGCGACCCCGGGGCGCAGGTCCTGGGTAAGGTCAACGAAGTCGGCATCGACGTGAACGGGCAGACGCTGCCGCCCTATCGCATCAACCCGCGGAACATCCTGTTCGGGTCGCTGGCGTCGAGGGCGGGCACGCTCGCGACGACGATCGCCCGCGTGCTGATGTTCCTGCTGTTCGTGCTCATCGTGACCGCCGTTGGACAGCGGCCCGTGCAGCAGATTGCCGCGCGCATCGCCGCCGAACCGTTGCGTGCGGGGCTCGTCGGGCTGCTCGCCGAGATTCTCTTCGTGCCCGTGCTCGTCGTCACGATCATCGCGCTCGTGATTTCGATCATCGGCATCCCGCTCCTGATCCTCGTGCCGTTCGGCATCGTCCTCATCGGCGTCGTGATGCTCGTCGGCTTCACCGGCGCGGCAACGATCGTCGGCGGATGGACGCTCGAGCGGTTCCCGGTCCGCTGGACCCGCGGCGAAGGCGGAGGCCACCCCGAGCACAACCCCTATCTGGTGGTCGCGGTCGGCCTGGTCGTGATCGCCGGGCTCACGCTGGCCGGGCGGCTCTTCGCGGTGGCGGTTGGCGGCTTCGGGGCGCCCTTGTATGCGGTCGGCTACCTGATCGAGTACCTCGCGTGGACGGTCGGCTTCGGCGCCGCCATCCTCGCATGGCTGCACATGCGACGGTCACCGGCCGCGCCTGTGATGTCGGCGCCTCCGGCGACGGGAGAGGCGTAATCACATCCCAAGGGGTTGGGACTTATTCGATCCAACCGCCACCGACCACGAGATCACCGTCGTAGAACACCACGGCCTGTCCAGGCGTGATGGCCGGCTGCGGCTGATCGAAGATCATCTCGGCGCCGCCGCCGGGGAGCGTACGGACGGTGCCTGCCGCGGGCCTGTGCCGGTGGCGGATCTGCGTGGCGACGCGCGTGGGTGACTGCGGCGAATCGATCGAGATCCAGTTCACGCCCGACGCCGTCAGCCGCGTCTGCTCCAGCGCGTCGCGCGCGCCGACCATCACCGTCCCGGCATCCGAGTCGATCTTCAGCACGTAGAGCGGGATGGTCGAGGCGATGCCGAGTCCCTTCCGCTGGCCGACCGTGAACCGGTGGACGCCGCCATGCGTGCCAAGCTGGCGCCCCTTCTCGTCGACGATGGCGCCCGCGCGCGCGACCGCCGGCTCCTTGCGCTCCACGAACGACGCGTAGTCGCCGTCGGGGATGAAGCAGATCTCCTGGCTGTCGGGCTTGTCGGCGACCGCGAGGCCGAGACGACGGGCCTCCTCGCGCACCTCGGGCTTCGCGAGGCCGCCGACCGGGAAGACCGCCCGCGCCAGCTGATCCTGCGTCAGCGGGAACAGAAAGTAGGACTGGTCCTTGTCCGGATCCGCGCTGCGCTTCAACAGCCACCTCCCGCCCGCCGTCCTGTCGACGCGAGCGTAGTGTCCCGTCGCCACGTGCTCCGCTCCGAGCCCGCGCGCGCGGTCGAGCAGCGTCGAAAACTTCAGATCGCTGTTGCAGTGGGCGCAGGGCAGCGGCGTTCGCCCCGACGCGTATTCCCGGACGAAGTTCGAGATGACCGTCTCGCGAAACTGCCGCTCGAAGTTGACGATGTAGTGCGGGAAGCCGATGGCGGCGGCCACGCGCCTGGCGTCGTTCAGGTCGTCGAGCGTGCAGCAGCCACCGAACCGCTCGTCAGCGCTGGCCGCCTGCCCCGAGCCGGTCGAAGGGTAGAGCTGCATCGACAGACCGATGACGTCATGACCCTGCTCGGCGAGCAGGGCCGCGGCGACCGACGAGTCGACGCCTCCCGACATGGCTACGACAATGCGCATGGCATCTGGTGCGCGAGGCATTCCCGCGTCTCACGCCCGCGCGGGCATTCGCGTCAGGCTTCGCAGCTTTTCCACGATCCCCGGCAGCACGCCGATCACCCGATCGATCTCGGCCTCGGTGTTCGCCGCGCCGAGGCTGAAGCGGATCGAGTTCTGGGTGCGGTGCGCGTTGAAGCCCATCGCCTTCAGCACGTGCGACGGCTCCAGCGTGCCCGACGAGCATGCCGAGCCAGTCGAGACCGCAACGCCCTGCAGGTCGAGCGCAATCAGCAGCGATTCGGCCTCGATGCGATCGAAGCTGATGTTGGTCGTGTTCGGCACCCGCGCACCGATGGACCCGTTCACGACCGTCCCCGGAACCGCACCGAGGATGCCGGCCTCCAGCCGATCGCGAAGCGCCGACAGCCGCCGGCCCTCTTCCGCCATCTTGCCCGACGCGATGCGCGCCGCCACTCCCATTCCGACGATGCCGGAGACGTTTTCGGTCCCGGCGCGGCGGCTGCGTTCCTGGCGTCCGCCGGTCAGGATCGGCATCACCCGCAGGCCGCGCCGAATCCAGAGCGCACCGACGCCCTTGGGCCCGTAGAACTTGTGCGCCGACATCGACAGCATGTCCACGCCGAGCGTCTTGACGTCGACCGCGATCTTGCCGGCCGACTGGACCGCATCCGTGTGAAACAGCGCGCCCCGCTCGTGCGCGGCGCGCGCCAGCTCCGCGACCGGCTGAATCGTCCCGATTTCGTTGTTCGCGTGCATCACCGAGACGACCGCCGTATCGTCCGCGAGCGCCTCGCGCAACGCCGCCGCCGAGACGATGCCGCTCTGGTCGACGGGGAGCAGGGTAGTCCGCCACCCTCGCTTCGCCAGCGCCTTCAGCGTATTGAGCACCGCTTCGTGCTCGATCGCGCTCGCCACGAGATGCCGCCGTCCCGTGGTCTCGAGCGCTTCAGCTGCACCACGGATTGCGATGTTGTCGGCTTCAGTCCCTCCGCTGGTGAACAGCACCTCCGACGGCTCGGCACCGATCAGGTTGGCGGCGTCCGTGCGCGCTTCGTCGATCGCCGCCTTCGCCTGCTGACCGAAATGGTGGACGCTCGACGGGTTGCCGAATTCGTCGCGAAGCACGACCGTCATCCGCTCGACAACGGCAGGCAGCAGAGGCGTCGTCGCGTTGTGGTCGAGATAGATGCGCTGCACGGGTCTTTCTCGAATCGTAGCACCTCGCCTAAATGTCACCCGTCAAATGCCTAGACTTATTTTTCGAGCGACCGATATACTCAGAAGGCTCCTGCCACGGCAACGCGAGTAAGAGCTCATCGAATGGCTCCTCGGTTCTGCCCTGGGGCTGCTAAGTCGGAGGACCAGATGTGGAAGCGTGATGAAGCGGTAAAGCCGGCAGGGCCGGGCGCCCCGGCAGGTCCGGCGGCACCTGCACAGCACCAGGCGCAGGCCAGTGCGCCGGCGCAGCCGGAGTCCCGGCGGCAGCAGATGATGGAGAGAGACGTCGTGAATATAGGCAAGTCAGTGGTGATCAAGGGCGAGTTGAACGGCAGTGAGGACCTCACGGTCGAAGGACACGTCGAAGGCAAGATCGAGCTCCGCGATCACGTGCTGACGATCGGACCGAACGGCAAGATCAAGGCACAGGTGTTCGCCAAAGCGGTCATCGTGCTGGGCGAAGTCAATGGCAACGTGACGGCGACGGAGAAGGTCGACATCCGTGACGGCGGCTCCGTGGACGGCGACATCGTCTCGCCGCGGGTCGCTATCGCCGAGGGTGCGCACTTCCGCGGCGCCGTCGACATGCAGCGCAAGGGCGGCCAGCCGCAGGTGCAGGGCCAGGGTGGACAGCGGCCGCCACAGCAGCAGCCGAAAGAGCAACAGCAGCAGCCGGCGAATACTCCTCCGCAGCCGGCAGCCGCGCATCACTGATTCGGTTCGTAGTTCGCGGTTGGAGGTTGGTGGGTTCGAGCGCCGTCAACCACCAGCCACCAACCATCAACCACGAACGGCGGATCGTCTATCATGCCGTCGTTGTCTCTCTCAGACCTCTTCTCCCGGAAACGGAAGGACGACGGCGACGCCACTGAAGGCGGCGCCGACTCGCCCGTCCATCCGACAAAGGCGCTCTCGAAGTTTCTCTCCAGCCTGAACGCCCGCCAGCAGCCGCTGCTGCTCGACCTCGGCCCCGTCGTCGGCACCAACGTGACGTTCTTCGGCGAGGAGCTGGGGTGCAAGATCCTGGTCGAGAACGTCTTCAAGGACATCGACCGCCACATCTCGGAAGGGAAGCTCGAGGAGCTCCCGGCGTTCCTCGCGAAGCGGTTCTCGCAGGCAGAGGGAAGCGTCGACGGCATCCTGTGCTGGGACATCTTCGACTACCTGGACTGGAAGGCGGCACAGCCGCTGGCGCGGGAGCTCGTGCGGATTCTCCGGCCGGACGGCGCGGTGCTCGCGCAGTTCAGCACGACCGAGTCGAAGGCCGCGGGGCCGCCGACCTACACGAAGTACATCGTCGTCGATCGTCAGACGCTGCAGTACCGGCCGTATCCCGCCGCGCGTGGCCGGCAGCGTCCGCTGGTCAATCGGGACATCCAGCGGATGTTCGAGCCGCTGCGCATTACGGAGTCGTTCCTGCTGAAGAACAACCTGCGCGAGGTCCTGTTCCGCAAGCCGGCGGCTCCTGGCTCGCCGAGGCCACGCGGCGATGACGGCGGGCCTGCGTCGCCGGAGTCGCAGAGCGACGAGGGCGGGCCGAAACCATCCGATTGAAGCCGGTCATCGCGCTGCTGACCGACTTCGGCACGCGCGATCACTACGTGGGCGCCATGCGCGGCGTGGCGCTCGGCATCTGTCCCGACGCGACGCTGGCCGACATCACGCACGACATCGCCCCCCAGGACGTCCTCGGCGGCGCGCTCGAGCTCGCGGCGGCGTTCACGTACTTCCCATCCGGTACCGTCTTTCTCTGCGTCGTGGATCCCGGAGTCGGCTCCGCGCGCCGCGGCATCGGCGTCGAGGCGGGCGGCTACCACTTCATCGCGCCGGACAATGGGCTGCTGACGCTCGTCTTCAGGGCGTGCCCGCCCACGCGTGTCGTCGAATTGACGGAGCAGCAGTACGCGCGAACAGAGATCAGCCGCACGTTCGAGGGGCGCGATCGGTTCGCGCCCGCCGCCGCCTGGCTCGCCAGGGGAACCGACCTTGGCGCGCTCGGCCCGCCGCTCGCGACCTGGCAGCTGCTCGACGTGCCCGAACCGCGCGTCCAGGACGGGCAGATCTCCGGCGTCGTCCTGCGCGTCGATCGTTTCGGGAACCTGGTGACCAACATCGATCTTCGCAGCGTTCAGCAGGTGGCAGGTGGCAGGCGGATCATCGTCGAGGCCGCCGGCCGTCCAGTGCCGGACGTCGTCGAGACGTACGCGGAGGCGGCGCCGGGATCGATCTGTGCGCTCTTCGGCAGCAGCGGCCATCTCGAGATTGCGATCAACGGCGGCAGTGCTGCCGCATCGCTTGGACTGTCGCGCGGCGCTCCTCTATCAGTCCGCCTGAACGTGGACTCCACCGGATGACTCGTCGCGCCTTCATCGGTGGAGTCCGGCTTTAGCCGGACCGTGCTGGCGTGCTAGCATTCGGCGTTTCCCATGCTGAATTTCGATCTCACCGAAGAGCAGCAGCTGCTCGAACAGTCCGTGCGCGAGTGGGCCGCGCGCGCGGTGGCGCCGAACATCCACGAGCTCGATCGCGCGCACCGGTTCGACAGCGCCATCCTTCCGCAGATGGCGGAGCTCGGGCTGCTCGGCATCTGCGTGCCGCAGACGTTCGGCGGGGCGGGGATGGACTACCTCGCGCTCGGCATCGCGAGCGAGGAACTGGAATACGTCGACACGTCGCTCCGCGTCATCCTCTCGGTTCACGTCGGGCTCAACTGCCTCACGCTGCTCGCGTGGGGCACCGACGACCAGAAGCAGCGGTATCTCGTTCCGCAGGCGCAGGGGAAGAAGATCGCGACCTACGGCCTCACCGAGCCATCGGCCGGCAGCGACGCCCGCGGCATCCAGTCGGTCGCGATCAAGAAGGGCGACCGGTACCTGCTGACGGGCGAAAAGATGTGGATTTCGCTCGGCGACGTCGCGGACAACTTCCTCGTCTTCGCCTGGAGCGACCTCGAGAAGAAGAAGCAGCGCGACCCGAACGGCATCAGCGCCTTCATCGTCGAACGCGCGTTCAAGGGATTCTCGAGCGGCACCCTGAAGGAGAAGTGGGGGATCCTCGCGGGCAACACCGGCTTTTTCAAGATGGACGAGGTCGAAGTGCCGGCGGCCAACCTCGTCGGCCGCGAAGGCGAAGGGTTCAAGATCGCGATGTTCGCGCTCGACCAGGGACGCTTCACCGTCGCCGCCGGCGCGACAGGCCTCATCCGCGCGTGCCGCGACGCGAGCGTCAGCTACGCGAAGCAGCGGAAGACATTCGGCGTGGAGATCGGCTCACACCAGCTCGTGAAGGAAATGATCGCGCAGATGGAATCCGACTACCAGGCATCGCGCCTGCTGTGGATGCGCGCGGGGTGGCTGAAGAACCTCGGCCGCCGCAACACGCGCGAGACGGGCCTGGCGAAGTGGTTCTCGACCGTCGCGTCGGAGCGCGCCGCATCGGACGCGGTGCAGATTCACGGCGCCAACGGCTACTCGGACGAGTATCCGGTCGGGCGCTTCTATCGCAACTGCAAGGGTGCGGTGATTTACGAAGGCACGCGTGAGATTCACAAGCTGATGCAGGCCGACTACCTGCTTGGCTACAGGACGGACCGTCCCACCCGGTGCGAGCTGCCTCCCTATGCTTGATTCAGATCTCTCACTCGACTTCCTCCGTGTCGTCGAGCAGGCCGCCATCGCGTGCGCGACGACGATGGGGCAGGGCGACCGGCACAAATCGGACGCGGTCGCCGTCGAGGCGATGCGGCGCGAAATGGACTCGGTCCCCATCAACGGCACCATCGTCATCGGCGAAGGTGAGCGTGACGAGGCGCCGATGCTCTACATCGGCGAGAAGGTCGGGATGGCGAACAAGGCGCCCAACGGCCGGAGCTTTCCGCAGGTGGACATCGCCGTCGATCCGCTGGAAGGCACGAACCTGTGCGCAACGGGCGCCGCCAATGCCATCGCCGTGCTCGCGGCGTCCGAGAGCGGCGGGCTGCTCCACGCGCCCGACATGTACATGGAGAAGCTGGTCGTCGGCCCGAGCTCGCGCGACGTGGTCGATCTCGATGCGCCCGTGCGTTTCAACCTGCGCGCGATTGCCCAGTCGCTCGGCCGGGGGGTGGAGGACCTCGTCGTCATGGTTCTCGATCGGCCGCGCCACGAGAAGATGATCGGAGAGATCCGCGCCACCGGCGCCCGCATCCGGCTGATCGGCGACGGCGATCTGTCCGCGGGCATTGCGGCAGCCGTGGTCGGCAGCGGCGTGCACGCGGTGATGGGAACCGGCGGCGCTCCGGAAGGCGTGCTGACGGCCGCTGCGATGCGGTGTCTGAACGGCGAAATCTACGCGCGCCTGGTGATTGCGAAGGCAGGCGACGAAGAGCGGGCCCATGCGATGGGCATCAAGGACCTGAACAGGATCTATCGCTCGGAGGACCTCGCGCCCGGCAAGAGCCTCATCTTCGCGGCGACCGGTGTGACGGAAGGTCAGCTGATGAAGGGTGTCCGCTTCTTCGGCGACGGCACGCGGACGACGTCGCTGGTGATGCAGACGAACCCGCACCGGATTCGCTTCATCGACAGCATTCACGTGTCGAACACGAACTCGATCGGGGCAAAGATCCGGTTCTGACGCAGTCGCCTGATACCTCGTCAAGCTGATACCGACCACGCCTGACACCTGACACCTGATACCTGACACCTGATACCTGAAACCTGACACCTGCTAGGATCCGATCGTGCCTGCTCACGCCGAAAGAGCTGCGCTCGTCGGCCTCGTCACCCCTTCCACCCGCGGCGACGCGGATCACTCGCTCGACGAGCTGGCCGGCCTCGCGGACGCCGCGGGGGCGTCGGTGGTGCTGCGGATGCTGCAGGAGCGGCCGAAGCCCGATCCGGCGACGTTCATCGGGTCGGGTAAGGTGGCGTCGCTCGCGGCCGCGTGCGACGAGGCCGACGTGGACGTCGTGATCTTCGACAACGAGCTCACGCCCGCGCAGCAGCGGCAGCTCGAGGAACGGCTCGAGCGCAAGGTCATCGATCGCACCCAGCTCATTCTCGACATCTTCGCCCGCCGCGCGCGCACTCGCGAGGGCAAGTGGCAGGTGGAGCTTGCGCAGCTCAAGTACCTGCTGCCGCGCCTGGCCGGCTCCGGCACGGCGCTGTCGCGCCTGGGCGGCGGCATCGGCACGCGCGGACCGGGCGAGACGAAGCTCGAATCCGATCGCAGGCGGATTCGCGCCCGCATCCAGGCGATTCAGCACGAAATCGACCAGGTGCGCCAGCGCCGTTCGCAGCTTCGCGAGCGGCGGCACAAGCAGTCCGTGCCGACGGTGGCGCTGGTCGGCTACACGAACGCCGGCAAGACGACGCTGTTCAACCGGCTGACGAACGAGACCGCGGTGGCCTCCAATGCGCTGTTCGTGACGCTCGATCCGCTGGTCCGCCGCGTTCGCCTGCCGGACAATCGCGAGCTGCTCGTATCGGATACGGTCGGGTTCATCGACCGGCTGCCGCACGCGCTGGTGGCCGCCTTCAGCGCCACGCTCGAAGAGGTGGCCGAGGCGGACCTGATCCTGCACGTCATCGATTCGGGCAGTACCGATCGGGAACGGCAGGTAGCGGCCGTGCACCGCGTCCTCGACGAGGTGGGCGCCGCGGATGTCCCGATGATCGCGGTGTACAACAAGATCGATACGATCGGCGCGGACGAGCGGCGGCGGCTGCGCGAGGGTGACCCGTCGGCCGCGCTCATTTCGGCGACGACCGGGGCCGGCGCGGGGGAGCTGCTCCAGATGATCGCGTCGCGGCTCGCGCTCGACACGCGCCGCGTCACGATTACCTTCGACAGCGACAAGGAGTTCGACCGGCAGCAGATTGGCCGGCTGTACCGCGTCGCGCGCGTCATCAGTCACGTCGCGACCAACGGCCGTGTCGTGATCGAAGCCGACGTGCCGCGCAGGTTCATCGAGAGGCTGACGACCGTGGAGTCTGGCAGTGAAGGAAGTGAGTAGGACCCCTGCGGCGCGGACCCTGTGGGTCCGCGTGTTGTTCCTGGTCGTCGTCTCAGGCTGCGCCATGAAGGCAGCGCCAACGCTGCCGCCGACGCCGAAGTATCCGGAGTTCGTCTATCCGGCCGCCGTGCCCGCCACGGGGCCGCAGGCGGCCGCCGTCGATCGCGGCTGGCGCTACCTGCAGGGCGACGACCTCAGGAATGCCGAACGCGAGTTCGCGGCCGCCTTGAAAGCGGTTCCCGACTACGTCCCCGCGCGCACGGGCGAGGGCTACATCGCCATGGCGAGGCAGGACTACATGCGCGCGCTCGATCAGTTCGAGCTCGCGCTCCGCGGCGCGCCCGCCTACGCGCCCGCGCTCGTCGGCAAGGGACAGGCGCTGCTCTCGCTGAACCGGGATACCGACGCGCGCGCGGCCTTCGAAGCCGCGCTCGAGGCGGACCCGTCGCTCGCCAATCTCGGGCCGCGGATCGACGTCCTGAAATTCCGCGAGATCCAGGACCTGATTGCCGCGGCGCGGCAGGCGATGAACGCGGGACGCCTCGACGAGGCCCGCGCGGCGTACCAGCGCGCAATCGCCGCGACGCCCGACAGCGCGGTGCTCTACCGTGAGCTCGGGATGGTCGAGCGGCGGCAGGGTGACGCCGCCGCCGCGCTCGAGCAGTTCAATCGCGCGGTGGCGCTCGACCCCGCCGACGCGGTGTCGTTCGCACAGGCTGGTGAAATCCTCGAGGAGCGGGGCGATTTCGCGGGCGCCGAGACGGCGTATCGCAACGCCGCGAACGTGGATCGGTTTGCCGGCTACGACCGGAAGGCCGAGGCGGTCGCCACCAGGGCGCGCGACGCGAGCCTGCCGGCCGAATTTCGCGCACTCGCCTCGGCGGATCGCATCACGCGCGGCGACCTCGCGGCGCTCATCGGCATCCGCCTCGAGGACGCCCTGCGTGCCGCGCCGGCCACGCCTGTCGTCACCACCGACACCGCGGGGCACTGGGCCGCGCTCTGGATCGCGCAGGTCGTCGCAACGGGCGTGATCCCCGCCTTCGACAACCACACCTTCCAGCCGGAGACGGCGCTGCGCCGCGTGGACCTCGCGGAAGCGGCGAGCGCGCTCCTCCGCCTGATGGCGCGGACGCGCCCGGCCTTGCAGGCGCGTCTCGCGGCGCGTCCGACGGTGAGCGACATGAGCCCGTCGCACCTGAACTATCCGGCCGTGGCCGCCGCGGTCTCGGCCGGGGTCCTTCCGCTGCTCGACGACGGGCGCTTCGACATCGAGCGTCCCGTCGCCGGCGCGGAGGCGATCGCCGCCATCGATCGGCTCCGCGCGCTCGGCGAGTCGCGCTGACCGCCGTGTGGTACCTGACGCTCGCGAATCAGATCACGATTCTCAGGATCATGCTGATTCCGGCGTTCGTCCTCCTGACGGTGTACGGACATCTCGGCGCCGCGCTCGCCGTCTTCCTGGTCGCGGGCGCGACCGACGCGATTGACGGGCTCATCGCGCGGCTGACGAGCCACCCGACCAGCTTCGGCGCGTGGCTCGACCCGATGGCCGACAAGCTGCTGCTCGTCACGACGTTCGTCGTGCTGACGCTGCCGCAGATCGCGCTCACCAACCACGTTCCCATCTGGCTCACCGTCCTCGTCATCACCCGCGACGTCGTCATCGTCGGCGTCGTCGCGATCGTCAACCTGTCGATCGGTCCGCGGACGTTCAAGCCGTCGATGCTCGGCAAGCTCGCCACCGGGACGTTCATCCTGGCGAACATCGTCATCATGTATTTCAACTGGAGGATGGAGCGGTCGCCGCTGGTCGAGGCGGCCATCTGGCTGGCGCTGGCGCTGACGCTCGCGTCGGCGGGCGACTACTTCTTCCGGCTGCGTCGGCTGATCAATGTGCCGCCCTCATAGGCCGGTCCGAAGACCGGCCCCTACGGCCGTAGAGGCCGACCTTCAGGTCGGCCTTCGAGTTTCGCCTTGAAATAGGCGACGGTCTTCAGCAGCCCTTCATCGAGGCCGACCTTCGGTTCCCATCCGAGGATCGTCCGCGCCCGCGTGATGTCTGGCCGCCGCTGTTTCGGATCGTCGACCGGCAGCGGCCTGTACACGAGCGTGCTCCGCGAGCCGACCATCCTGATGATCGTCCGCGCGATCTGCTCGATCGTCACCTCGTGCGGATTGCCGATGTTGACGGGGTCGTTGGTGTCGGCGTCCATCAGCCGCAGGATGCCGTCCACGAGGTCGCTGACGTACGTGAAGCTGCGCGTCTGCGTGCCGTCGCCGAAGATGGTCACGTCTTCATCGGTCAGCGCCTGCGACATGAAGGCGGGGACGGCGCGGCCGTCGTGGAGCCGCATGCGCGGGCCGTACGTGTTGAAGATGCGGACGATCTTCGTGTCGATGCCGTGGGTGCGGTGATAGGCGAGCGTCATCGCCTCGGCGAAGCGCTTGGCTTCGTCGTAGACGCCGCGCGGGCCGAGCGGATTCACGTTCCCCCAGTAGGTCTCCTTCTGCGGGTGCTCGAGCGGGTCGCCGTAGACCTCCGACGTCGACGCCAGCACGAACCGCGCGCGCTTGTGCAGCGCGAGGCCGAGGGCGTTGTGCGTGCCGAGCGAGCCGACCTTCATCGTCTGGATGGGCAGCTCGAGGTAGTCGATCGGGCTCGCGGGGCTCGCCCAGTGCAGGACGAAATCGACCGGGCCCTCGATGTCGATGTGCCGCGTGACGTCGTGGCGGACGAACTCGAAGTCCCGGTTGCGCAGGTGAGCGACGTTCGCGAGGTCGCCGGTGAGCAGGTTGTCGACGCCGATCACGGAGTGCCCGCGGTCGAGGAGCGCCTCGCTCAGGTGGGATCCGATGAATCCCGCTGCGCCGGTGACGACCGTTCTCACACGCGTTGAAAAAGGCCGCGGAAGATCGTCAGCCACATGATTTTCAGGTCGAGCGTCACGGACCAGTTCTCGATGTAGTACAGGTCGTACTCGATGCGCTTCTCGAGCGACGTGTTGCCCCGCCAGCCGTTGACCTGGGCCCAGCCGGTGATGCCCGCCTTCACCTTGTGCCGCAGCATGTACTGCGGGATGCGGTGCTTGAACTGCTCGACGAAGAACGGCCGCTCGGGCCGCGGCCCGACGATCGACATGTCGCCGCGGAGCACGTTCCAGAACTGCGGGAGCTCGTCGAGATCGAGCTTGCGGAGCCAGCGGCCAATCGGCGTCGCCCGCGGGTCGTCCTCGCGCGCCCAGACGGGGCCGGTGCCGGTTTCGGCGCCTTCGTACATCGATCGGAACTTGTAGACCGTGAACCCCTTGCCGTCGAGTCCCATGCGCTCCTGCGCGTAGAAGATCGAGCCGCGCGAGCTCAGTTTCACGACCAGCGCGATGACGGCGAGCGGCAGCGCGAGCACGAGCAGCGAGGCGGACGACAGCCCGATGTCGATGACGCGCTTGAGCCAGGCGTTGAACCCCTGGAGCGGCACGTCGTTGATGTTGATGATCGGCAGGCCGTCGAGGTCCTCGAGCCGGGCGCGCAGCGTGATGAACTGCAGCAGGTCGGGGACGACCTTGACGTCGATGCACTCGCGGCTCGTGATTTCCACCAGGTCGAGCAGCTTCGTGTGCTCCTCGAGCGGGAGCGCGACGTACAGGTGATCGATCCGTTCGCGCTGCGCGATGTCGCCCACCTCGGCCAGCGTGCCGAGCAGCGGCAGCCCGCGGTAGCCGATGTGATCGCCGCCGGCCCGGTCGTCGACGAACCCGATCACCTGGAACCCGAACTCGCGGTGCTGCAGCACGCGATCGGCCACCATGCGTCCAAGGTCGCCCGCCCCGGCGATCAGAATCCGCTTGAGCCCCACACCTGCGCGCCACCGGCGCTCGAGCAGCTCGCGGACCGCCTCCCGCGAGAAGTAGGTGAACAGGACGTTGAGGACGAGGAAGAGGCCCCAGACCACCTGCGACACTTCGTACGCGCCCTGCGCCTTCTCCTCCGCCGAGACGTAGTAGACGGAGACGTACAGCGTGGACATGACGCCGAAGACGACGGCCAGGATGCTGCCGATGAGGACCGCGAAGAAGTCGTCCACGCGCGAGCGGCCCCGGCGCAGGCGATAGACCCCCTGGAGCTGGAACGCGAGCGGCGTCAGCACCGCCACGAACGGGACGATGTGGAGGTATTGCTCGAGGGGCGGGTAGCCGCGAACGACCGGGATCAACCCGCTCTCGAACCGGATCCCGTACGCAAGGATGAACGCCCAGACGGCCAGCAGCGCGTCCGTGAGGACATAGAGCGCGACCAGCAGGCGGTTGTACCGTCTTACCACGTCGTCCCCGCCGGACGATCGAGCGTTTCCTCGACGACCGCGCGCATCCGCTCGACGTGGCGCTCGCGCGAGAAGCGCTGTGCGTTCGCGCGCAGCCGATCGACGTCGAACGGCGTCGCGGCCGCCCGCTCGAGCGCCGCCGTGAGCGAGGCGGACGAGAGCTCGTCGAACAGGATGCCGGTCTCGCCCGGGATCACGGTTTCGAGCGCGCCGCCTCGCGCGAACGCGACGACCGGCCGTCCGCAGGCCTGCGCCTCGACCGGCACGATCCCGAAGTCCTCCTCGCCCGGCAGCAGGACCGCGAGCGCGCGGCGGTATTCGTCCCGAATCTCGTCGTCGGTCGCGCGGCCGATGAACTCGACGTGGCTTGTCCCGAGCGAAGTCGACGAGCCGTTCGCGTGCCGCTCGAGCCGCGCACGGTCGGGCCCGTCGCCGACGATGCGCAGCGCCGCGCCGGCGCGGCGGCAGGCGTCGATCGCCACGTCAATCCGCTTGTACGGGACCAGCGCGGACACAATCAGAAAATGCTGTCCGGGAGGCGTCGTGTCGGGGTGGTAGAAGGACGTGTCGACGGGTGGATACACGATTGTCGCCTCGCGATTGTAGTATCGGCGGATCCTGCCCGCAACGTGGTGAGAGTTCGCGACGAAGCGTCCGACACGCGACGCCGTTGCCGCGTCCCATCGCGCCAGCCTCC
>DASQAX010000303.1:0-15497 GCA_035635535.1 Vicinamibacterales bacterium
TTCGGGTGCATGTCGAAACGCCCTTCGTGCGGGGCGATCAGCAGAACGAAACGTCGCTCGCCGACCTGATGACCGACGGCATGCTGGCGTCCGTTCCCGGCGCCGATGTCGCGATTGGCAACGGAGGAAGCCTCCGGGCCGATGTGCCGGCGGGCCCGCTCACCTACGGCGCCGTCTACGAGGTCTATCCGTTCGACAACCGTCTGGTCACGTTCACGGCCACGGGCGATCAGTTGACCCGCATCGTCGCGGACAGCCTGCAGCGGCGCGCGCTGCCGACCGAGTTGCTGCCGATTGCCGGCTTCCGCGTCGACGCGACGTGCGAGGGCGGCATGCTGCGCGTGGCGCTCACGCGGTCTTCGGGCATGCCGATCCGGCCCGAGGATCGACTGACGGTGACGACGAGCGATTTCATCGCCGGAGGCGGCGACGGCATTCTTGCACCGGCGGGACCGCTCCAGTTCAAGGGCGTGGAGGGCGCACCGTTGCTGCGCGAGGCGGTCATCGCCTGGCTGCGCCAGCGCGGCGGCCGGCTCGACGAGAGCCAGTTCCTCGCGCCCCGCAATCGCCGCTGGAGCTACCCGACGCCGCGACCGGTGACATGCCAATGAGGTGGTTCGTGAGGGTCGGCGGCTTCGGGAGGTGCGCACGGTTCGCCGGGGCCCTGGCGCTTGCCGCGAGCTGCGGCCGCACGACGGAGCGGGCGGGACCGCCGATTCCGTTCGACGAGGACGGCGCGTGCCCGTTCCAGTGCTGCACGTATCGCGAGTGGAGCGTCGATTGGGATACCGACCTGCATGCCGATCGACGCGACGACTCGCCAGTCGCGTTTCACGCGGCGCTTGGCGATTCGGTCCTCGCCCTGACTGGCGTGGTCACGACCACCAAGCTGGGCCGCGCCACCGCGCGGCGCGACGTGATGGTCGGCACGAAGCACCTCCCCGTCCCCGCAGGTCAGCCGATTTATCTGCTGCGTAACGTCGGTGGCGGCGACTGGAAGATCTGGGTCAACGGTGTAACCGACGAGCAATACATTCCCAGTCAGGGGTACTGCACGGCCGACAAGCAGAGCTCCGACGAATGCGCGCTCACCGTGGTCGAACAGCCCGAAATCGTGTGGTGGGCCCGCGTCCGCGACATGCGCGGGCGTGAAGGGTGGACCCGCGAGGTCGATCACTTCGGCAATATCGACGCCTGCGGCTGATCCGCGAGCTCATCATCTCCCTGGGCACGTAACGTGAACGTGATGTGACATCGGAGGACCCGATGAACGTCATCCGTTTACTCGGTGTGTGCACGCTCGTGTGCGCCATCAGTGCGGTTCCGGCGGCCGGCCAGACGAAGGCGGCGCCGAAGCCCCCCAAGCCGCAGATTTCGCAGACCACGCGTGAGAAGGCCGCGCAGGACAACGCGAACCCGGACGCGCTCGTTCTTGCCGATTTCCAGAAGCGGATCGACGCGTACATGGCCATTCACAAGAACGCGGCGAAAGACGCGCCGCCGCTGAAGGAAACGAAGAACCCGGCGGAGATCAAGGTCGCGCAGGAGACGCTCGGCGCGAAGATCCGCGCGGCGCGCGCGACGGCCAAGGCGGGCGACATCATGACGCCCGAGATCCGGAACAAGTTCCGCCGCCTGATGTATCCCGTCGTGCAGCCGACGGCGCGGGACAATGCGGCGCCGACCTCGCCGGTGCCCGACATCCCGGTGACGGGCACTCCCGTACAAGGCACCTCGGGCCGCGCGGTCAAGGCCGACGTGAAGGAAGGGCTGAAGGAGAACGCCGAGGAGAAGAAGGAGGAAGGCGGCAAGCCGGTCGTGCTGAAGGTCAACGCGATCTATCCGCCCGACACGCCGCTGCCGACGACGCCGCCGCAGGTGCTGATGAACCTGCCGAAGCTGCCCGAGCAGCTCGAGTACCGCATCGACGGCAAGACCCTGATCATCCGCGACGTCGAGGCGAACATCATCGTCGACTTCGTGCCGAACGTCATTCAATAGGAAGGAGGGGATACCATGCGCCGCTTACCGTTGTTCGTGATGATGCTCCTCGCGCTGGCCGTGCCGGCGCTCGTCGCGCAGAACCTCACCCTCCCGATGAAGAACGGCTCGATCAAGTTCGCGGTCATCGGCGACACCGGGACGGGCGACAAGCACCAGCTCGCGGTCGCGAAGCAGCTGACCGCGACTCGCGCGAAGTTCCCGTTCGAGTTCGTCATCATGGTGGGCGACAACCTGTACGGTGGCAACTCCCCGAAGGACTACGACCAGAAGTTCGCCATCCCGTACAAGCCGCTGCTCGACAACGACATCAAGTTCTACGCCGCGCTCGGCAACCATGACGACCCGAGCGAGCGCTTCTACAAGCCGTTCAACATGAACGGCGAGCGGTACCACACGTTCAAGCCCGCTGACGGCGTGCGCTTCTTTGCGCTCGACAGCACCTACATGGACGAGAAGCAGGTGAAGTGGTTCGAGGAGCAGCTCATGGCCAGCGGCGCGGAGTGGAAGATTGCGTTCTTCCACCATCCACCGTATTCGTCCGGTGAAACGCACGGCTCCGACGAGACGCTCCGGACGCAGCTCGAACCGCTCTTCGTGAAGTACGGCGTGAACGTGGTGCTCACCGGACACGAGCACTTCTACGAACGGATCAAGCCGCAGAAGGGCATCGCGTACTTCATCACGGGCAGCTCGGCGAAGCTGCGCGAAGGCAACATCTCCACGACGCAGTTGACGGCAAAAGGCTTCGATGCGGGCTACACGTTCATGCTCGCCGAGATCGTCGGCGACGACATGTACTACCAGGCGCTCACCGACGAGGGGAAGACCGTCGATTCGGGCACCGTCCATCGCGTCGGCAAGGTCGAACCCACGCCGAATCGATCGGCGCAGCCGGTCGTCGCGACGAGCGGGAAGGACGCCGCCAAGCCGACCACGCCGAGGGCGAACCCGAAGTAGATCACAAACGCGCTAACATTCGCGGCGATGTTCATCGGGCACTTTGCCCTGGGCTTCGCCGCGAAGCGCGCCGCGCCCCGGCTGTCGCTCGCCGCGCTGTTTGCCGCCGCACAACTCGCCGATCTCATCTGGCCGTTCCTCCTGGCCGCCGGCGTTGAACAGGTCCGCATCCAACCCGGTATCACCGCGTTCACGCCGCTCGACTTCATCTCGTACCCCTACTCGCACTCGCTGCTGGCGCTCGTGCTCTGGGGACTGCTGTTCGGCGGCGCCTGCGCGGTCGTGGTCCGCGATCGCCGGGTGATGCTCGTCGTCGCAGCGCTCGTCGTCAGCCACTGGGTGCTCGACTGGATCACGCATCGGCCCGACATGCCGCTCTATCCGGGAGGCCCGAAGGCAGGCCTCGGGTTGTGGAATTCGATTCCGGGGACCATTGCGGTCGAAGTCGCGATGTTCGCGGTGGGCGTGTGGATGTATGCGCAGGCGACCCGGCCGAGGGACGCGATTGGCCGCCGTGCGTTCGCGGCGTTTGTCGGCTTTCTCCTGGCCGCCTACTTCGGAAGCATGGGGCCGCCGCCCCCGGGCATCGCCGCGATTATCGTCGCGGCGATTGCGGGAGCGGCGGTCATCCTGGTCTGGGCCTGGTGGTTCGATCGCCACCGGGTTCCCGACGCGTGAGCGCGCGTTACGGCGCCAGCGCGACCGTTGTCGCCAGCACCGAGCCGTCGACCTGCTTCGGACCCGTCACCTTGACGTTGGCGGCGTTCGCGGTCGCGGCGGCGCACGTCGTCGCCGTGTAAGTAGTCGAGCTGTTCACGGTGACCTTCGTGCTCTGCACCGTGAACGTGACGGCCGGGCATGTTCCCGTCGAACCGGAGACCGCCCCGGTCAGCGTCGTCGGCGGAACCAACGAGATGCTCGTCGCCACCACCGAGCCGTCTGCCTGCTTGGTGCCGGTCACCGTGACGTTGGCGTCATTCTTCGTTGCATCGGCGCAGGTCGTCGACGGGAACGTCGTCGCGCTGTTGACCGTGACCTTCGTGCTCTGCACCGTGAACGTGACGGCCGGGCAGGTGCCCGTCGAACCGGAGATCAGCCCCGTCAGCGTCACCGTGGTCGCAGCCGGCACCTTCTTCTCCAACTGAACGCGCGTCGCCAGAATCGACCCGTCGGTCTGCTTCGTGCCCTGCACGTCGACAGTGGCGCCGTTGGCCGTCGCGTCCGCGCACGTGCCATCCCGGAAGCTCGTGGCGCTGTTGGTGGTGACCTTGGTGGTCCTCACCATGAAGGTCACGGCCGGACAGGTGCCCGTTGAAGCGGAAACAACGCCCTCGACCTCGTTCCCCTGGTTGTTGTTGTCTTCATTGTCGTTGTTGTCGCCGTCGTCCTCGTTGTCCTCGACCTTGATCTCGGTCGCGGTGACCGTCGTGCCGTCCTTCGTGCCCTTCGCCTGGATGTGATCGCCCACCTTCAGATCGGTGAACTGCAACGTCTTGTTGCCATGGCGAATGGTCGTGGTGGCGGTCGTCTTGATCGTAAGACCGGGGATCTGGAACGATTTCGCGGTGGCGTCAATCGAAGAGATCCTCCCCTGGAACTCCTTCTTGTCGTTGCCAGGCGAGGAATGATGTTCGGAGTCTACCCTCGCGTTGTTGCCGTTGAGGGTGACCTGAATCTGGACCTTGTCATCGGGTCCGATGCCGGTCAGGGTGATCGTCGCACTCGACCCGGGCGCGGTGAAGTTCAGCGTCACCGTTCCCGCCGGGACGTTGTTCAGCGTGAACACACCCTGGCCATCGGTCGTGGTGGAGATGTTCGTGCCGGCAATCGAGACGGTCACGCTGCTGGTAGCCAGCATGCTGAACGCCCCGCCGTCGAGCGCGCGGGTCGCGGTCACGCCGGTGCCGCTTACGGTTCCTGAAATCGATGCGCCGGCAGACGACGATGTCCGCGAGGGGCCGACGGGCGAGAGCGATGCGTCTCCGCCACCGCATGCGCTTACCGCTACGATCGTCGCTGCGAGAATGATCCGTTTCATTACACCAAGTCCTCCTGGGAAGCTGGGGGAGTATTGGGCAAGGGGCGTTCCGGCCGAGGTCTCGCGCGAACCGGGCCGTTTTTTCGGCGAATACCTCCGGGCGATCCGGCGGTGTGGATTCGGATATTACGGAAGTGGGATGTAAGAACTTCCGTTCTGTAAAGAACCGGCTAATATGCGAGCGGCAAAGATGCGCAACAACACGAACGTACCCGTCGCATTTCTGGCGGCGTTCTTAGCCTATTCGTGCTCGCAGCCGGCTCCGTCCGCGCAGACGCAACCGTCCGCGTCCGCGATTCAGGCGCCGAAGTGGGGGATGGTGATCCACACAGGTGCCGGGAATTTTACGTTAGCGGGTATCGCAGAACGTAAGGACGCGATGCAGGCGGCAATGAACGACGCGTTGATGGCGGGGTACCACCTGCTCGCCGGCGGCGGCACCAGCCTCGACGCCGTCCAGGCCACCATTGTCATCCTCGAGGACTCGCCGCTGTTCAATGCGGGCAAAGGCGCCGTCTTCACCCACGAGGGGACCAACGAGCTCGATGCGTCGATCATGGACGGCGCGACGATGAAGGCGGGGGCGGTCGCGGGACTCAAGCACATCAAGAACCCGATTCGGCTCGCGCGCCTCGTCATGGAGAAATCGCCGCACGTGATGATGGCGGGCGAAGGCGCGGAGGCGTTCGCGAAGCGGGAGGGTGTCGATTTCGTCGATCAGAAATACTTCTACACGGACCGCGCGTGGAAAGCGCTCCAGGACGAGCTGGCGGCCGAGAAGAAGAAGGCGGCCCAGGCCGAGGATCATCACGGCACGGTAGGCGCGGTGGCGCTCGACCAGCACGGCAACCTGGCGGCCGGCACGTCAACCGGCGGATTGACGAACAAACGCTTCGGCCGCATCGGCGACTCGCCCATCATCGGCGCGGGTACCTACGCCAACAATCAGAGCTGCGCCATCTCGTCCACCGGCATCGGCGAATTCTGGATCCGCTACACCGTCGCGCACGACATCTGCGCGCGTGTCCAGTACACCCACGTATCGATCCAGGAGGCGGCCGACGCGGTCGTCCAGGGCGAATTGAAGCCGGTTGGCGGCGAAGGCGGCGTGATAGGCCTCGACGCGCACGGCAACGTGATGATGTCGTTCAACACGACCGGCATGGGCCGCGGGTACGTGGGCACGGACGGGAAGCCGACGATCACGTTCACAGCCGATGACCGAAAGTAGGGCGGGCCGCGAGGGTGAGAGCGGCGGACCCGCCAGGATCGCGATCGTTACGGGGGCGGGCACCGGCATCGGCAAGGCAGTCGCGCTCGCCCTGGTCGAAGACGGATACGGCGTGGTCTTCGCGGGGCGCCGCGCCGACCTCCTCGACGCCGCGGTGACGTGCGCGGGCGCGGCGGCGCCGCGCTGCCTGACGGTGCCCACCGACGTGCGCGATCCCGAATCGGTCCGCGCGCTGTTTGCGACAACGAAGCAACGGTTCGGCCGGCTCGACCTGCTGTTCAACAACGCCGGCATCGGCACGCCGCCGATCCCGATGGAAGACCTGCCGTTCGAACAGTGGAAATCGGTCGTGGAGACGAACCTCAACGGCGCGTTTCTCTGCACCCAGGAAGCGATCCGCCTGATGAAGGCGCAGACCCCGCGCGGCGGCCGCATCATCAACAACGGATCGATCTCGGCGCATGCCCCGCGTCCGCATTCGGTCGCCTACACCGCCACCAAGCATGCGATCACCGGCCTGACCAGGTCCACGTCACTCGACGGGCGCGCGCACGACATCGCCTGCAGCCAGATCGACATCGGCAATGCGGCGACCGAGCTGACGGCGCGCATGCCTCTGGGCGTGCTGCAGGCCAACGGCCAGGTGGCGGCGGAACCGACGATTGACACCGCCCATGTCGGACGCGCGGTCGTCTACATGGCCAACCTGCCGCTCGACACCAACGTGCAGTTCATGACCCTGATGGCAACGAAGATGCCCTGGATTGGCCGTGGTTAGGACGCTCGCCGAGAGCGTGCGCGCGCTCGCGCCGAAGCTGGCGGAGCGCGAGGCCGCGGACCCGGAACAGTACCCGTCGGAGAACATCGCGGATCTCGTCTCGGCAGGCGTCATCCGGGCGCCCTTCCCCGTGTCCGCGGGCGGCAGCGGTTGCACGCTCGTCGACGCGGTCGACGCGATCGAGACGATTGCGTCGGCCTCGCCGTCGACGGCGCTGCTCGCGGCGATGCCCATCGGACTGGCCGGCGCCTATTCGGCGGGGCCGGATGTCGCGCCGCCCGAACACCGCCGCGCGTGGGCCGACCAGATCGATCGCGTCGCGGCCGAGTACCGCGCCGGCACCCTCTATGCCGCCTGCAACTCCGAGAAGGGCGCCGGCGGATCGCTCGAGGCGACGAAGACGGTCGCGCAGCGGCGCAACGGCCGGTTCGAGCTGACAGGCGAGAAGATTCTCGCGTCGTTCGGCCGCTACGCGGGGATGTTCTTCTCCACCGCAAAGGTCGATCCGTCCGACATGCCCGGCGCGGGCGTCGTCGAGTTCTTCCTCGTGCATCCGACCGCGGCGGGGGTCGAGATCCTCGACGACTGGGACGGTTTCGGCATGCGCTCGACGGAGAGCCACACCGTGCGCTACAACGCCGCTCCGGCGGCCGGGATCGTCGGCTTTCCGAACTTCATCGAGATCGTTCAGCCGCTCTCGTACTGGTTCGCGCTGTTCTCCGCCATTCCGCTGGGATGCGCTGCCGCGATCAGGCGCGAGCTGGCGACGCCGGCGCCGGAATCGCCGGCCCTTCGGCTCAGGCTGTCCGAAGCGCGGATGCGCGAGGAGGCGCTGCGCGCGTATCTGCACGAGACGGCGCGCGCGTGGCGACCCGGCGCAGGGCCGGCGTATGCGGCGCGCGTGCTTCGCACCAAGACATATGTCACGCAGGAAGCCACACGCCTCTGCGCGGAGCTCTTCGCGTTGAGCGGCGGACGGCACTACAAGCGCGACGGGCGCCTGGCGCGAGCGCTCGCCGCCTCGTTCGCCGGGACCGCGCTGCGGCCGCCGCTGCCGCTCGCGCTCGACACGCTGGTGCAGCAGTTCTCGTCCGAATGACCCGGGGACGCCGCGCGGATGAATAAGTCGACGAGCGTCATCCGCCTGGCCGGCGACCGGGACGCGGGCGCGATTGCCGAGATTTACGCGCCGTTTGTCGCCGCGGACGCCACGTCGTTCGAGACGGAGCCGCCGTCGGCCGACGAAATGCGCCGCCGCATCGCGGAGACGACGGTCGCCTACCCATGGGTGGTGTGCGACCGTGACGGCGTCGTCACCGGGTACGCCTACGCGACGCAGCACCGGACGCGCGCCGCCTATCAATGGTGCGTCGAGACCTCCGTCTACGTGCACCCCGACTTCCGCCACAGCGGCATCGCGCGCGGCCTCTACACGTCGCTCTTCGCGATTCTCGCGGCGCAGGGGTTCGTCAACGCGTACGCCGGCATCACGCTGCCGAACGCGCGCAGCGTCGCACTCCACGAGAAGCTCGGGTTCCTGCCGCTGACCGTCTATCGCGGCATCGGGTTCAAGGCCGGCGCGTGGCACGACGTCGGCTGGTGGCACCTCGTCGTGAGCCCGCATCCGGAATTTCCGCTGCCGCCGATGCCGCTCGCCGACCTGCAGCGCGATCCGCAATGGGAGGCGCTGCTCTCGGCGGGCATATCGCTGATTCGATCCGGCCAGTAGCGGGCCTTCTTCTTCGCCATCATTCGCAGGGCGGGCTTCACGCCCCGCCACCCTAATGCGTCAGCGCGTAAATGACGGCGTCGATGCCGAACGCGTAGCCGTCGGGCCCGAAGTTGACGAAGTAGGTCGCGTCGTCCCCTTCGCGCTCCCACGAGTCGCCGAAGTCGGTGTTGTGCGTGATCAGGACGATCAGCCGGCCCTTGCTGTCGGTGATGCCGCGCGCGTGCGGCATGGCGCTGTCGGCGCCGCGCTCGGACGTGCGGCCCGACCCGAAGAAGAAGTTGATCGACGGGATCTGCGCGACCTTCTTCACCTCGAACTGCGTGTGGAAGAGCGGATGCTCGAGCGGGAGATCGAAGATGGGGAATTCGCTTGCGGGCAGCGCCTTTCGAAGCTGGCCGACCCACCAGCTCCACGCGTATTCACCCCAGAAGTCGTCCGCCCAGAGAAATCCGCCCTTTTCGAGATAGAGCCGTAGCTTCGCGGCTTCCTCGCCGCTGAAGGCCGCGCCCCCGGGTTCCGTCATCATGACGAACGGACAATCGAACAGCTCGTTGTCGGTGAGGCGGATGAGCAGATGTTTTGGCTCGCCGGAGGCGTCGCGGCCGACGTGCGTCTTGGTCAGCTCCGACAGCCGGATCGAGAAGTTGATGTCGGCGCGAGGCCAGTCGACGCTCCAGCCGCCGCCGTCCCCTTCGATCGCGTTGCTGAAGACGATGCGGCAGAACTGAAAGCTCCCGTCGAAATCCTTCGGCGTCGCGGTCCGGGTGCCGAAGCCGAATCCGCCCCGGCCGCCGCCGAAGCCGCCGCGCCGCCGCTGCGCCCTGACCGTCGCCGCGGTGCACACCAGCGCGGCGATGACGACGACGGTGAGGAGCGGGCGTGCTCCGCGCTTCATGCGGCGAGTGTACTATCTGGGGTATTCCACGAGACGTTTTTATTACCGGCGCGACCGGATACATCGGTCGACGGCTCATCGAAGCGCTTCTCAGGCGTGGTCACCACGTTCGCGCGCTCGTGCGTGCCGAATCCGCCGGACGTGTCCCCCCGGGCGCGACGACAGTGGTCGGCAATGCGCTGGACGCGTCGACCTTCGCTGCCGCGGTCACCGCCGCGGACACGCTCGTGCACCTCGTCGGAACGCCACATCCTTCTCCAAAGAAAGCCGCGGAATTCCGGCGCGTGGACCTGCCGTCGATCCTGGCGTCGGTCGAGGCGGCGAGACGCGCGGGGGCGCAGCATCTCGTGTATGTCAGCGTCGCGCATCCTGCGCCCATGATGCACGCCTACATCGAGGTCCGATCGGCCGGCGAACGCGCGATCACCGAGGCGGGCCTGACCGCGACGATCCTGCGCCCCTGGTACGTGCTCGGACCCGGGCATCGATGGCCGTATGTGCTGGTGCCGATCTATGCCCTGATGCGGTTGATTCCCTCGAAGCGGGCGAGCGCCGAGCGCCTCGGGCTCGTGACACTGCGGCAGATGGTTGATGCCCTGGTGCGCGCGGTGGAGCACCCGCCTGCCGCCGGCGACATTCACGTTGTCGAAGTTCCAGAGATCCGTTTAGGATCTGGCGCGTGAATCGCCTGATCGTCATCGCTGTCTTCGTCGTCCTGATCCTCGTTACCGGCATCGGCGTCTACCTGCTCTCGCCTCCGAAGCCCGCGCCCGCGCGAACGCCCGTCTCAACGGCGCCTGCGCCCGTCGTCGCGCCGCGACCCGCGCCGGCACCCGAGCCGGCGCCCGTGGAGGCGCCGCGCCCCGCGCGCAGGGCTGCCGCGCCGGCTCCTGCCGCAGCACCTTCGCCCGCCGAAGCGCTGCCGCCGCCGGACCTCGTCACGCTGCGCGTCG
Organism: Vicinamibacterales bacterium; assembly: GCA_035635535.1. GTDB lineage: Bacteria > Acidobacteriota > Vicinamibacteria > Vicinamibacterales > UBA2999 > Gp6-AA40. Next base: position 10,589 of record DASQAX010000303.1, read on the forward strand.
AGAGCGACGTGCCCGGCGCGCAGGTCTTCGTCGATCGCCAGTTCGTCGGCGCCGCGCCGGTGACGACGACCGACGTGAAGCCGGGGACGCATCAGATCAACGTGTCGGCGCCGGGCTACGACCAGTACGCGCAGTCGATCGACATCACGCCGGGGCCGCGCGACCTGATGATCCGCTTCAAGGACGTGAAGCTCGACGCAAAGGCGGAGGTGATCCACAAGCACGGCGTCGGCTCGTGCCGCGGGACGCTCGTCGCCACGGCGCAGGGGCTGCGCTACGACACGACGAACAAGGGCGACGCCTTCACGGTGCCGCTCACGAACCTGGACGTGTTCCAGGTGGACTATCTCGACAAGAACCTGAAGGTGAGGATCAAGGGCGGCAAGCAGTACAACTTCACCGACCCGATGGGGAACGCGGACAACCTGTTCGTGTTCCAGCGCGACGTCGACAAGGCGCGCCAGCGGCTGCTCAAGGGAGATCAGCCGGCCACCAATTAGCTGGCAGCGGGCAGCTGGCAGCGGGCAGGGGGCAGTGCGCAGTGAGCAATGGGCAGCGGGCAGTGAGCATGCGATGGGCGATTGTTGCGCTGGTCGTCGTGGCCGGGGTGACTGCGGCGGCGCAGATCTCCGCGCGCCAGCAGCGGCGGTCAGCGCGATCTCGATCGTTTCGCGGTCGCGCATTTCGCCCACTCGTATGACTTTTGGCGCCTGCCGCAGCGCCGCCATCAGCGCCGCCGCGAAGGTCGGCGTATCGCTGTGGAGCTCGCGCTGGTGGATGTGATCCGTGCGGGTCTCATTGATGAGGTTGCTGATTGCCGCCAGCGTCGACGACTTTCCCGACCCGGTGGGGCCGTCGTCGTCGACACGATCAGATACAGCGGTAACCGAAAGGTGGGTCTGCATCGGGGGGTGCGCGGATTGCGTCGGAATTTCACGGCGCAGCAATCCGCAATCGGGGCCCGCGCGAGGCGCGGCGGGTCCCCGATCCCCCGATCCTTACCGAATCGCCGTCAGAGCGCCGCGGACAGCGAGGTCCCGTGCGTGTTGCCGGCGGCGACCAGGGGCGCGCCGGCGAACGGCGCGTCGGCCGAAGACAGCATCTCGTGCACCGTCGCGGCCAGCGAGTCCTCGTCCACCGGCCAGGTGAGGTACCGCGCGTGCTGCTGCCTCGCGTCGCTCTCGAGGACGGCGTCGCGCTGGCCGATCAGAATCGTCTGCGTCGGCAGGCCGAGGCCCTGGGCCCTGATCGCGAGGTGCAGGCCGTTGAAGGCGCCGAGCCGCACCTGCGAGATGAGCAGGTCCGGCGGATGCCGATCCAGCTCCGCTCGGGCACTCCCGAAATCCGTCCGCACCACGACATCGTGGCCGGCAACGGACGGAAGGATTCGTTCGGCGACGTCGTGGGTCGGAGCGACAACAAGGATGCGATAACGAAGGTTCGGCATGGCGGCAGATCGATCAGCAACGCATATGCCGAGTTGGCACTCCGCGGAAATCCTCTGAAACTTCTCCGCACGCGGCCAGGGCGTGTTGCCAAAGCCGACACGATGGCGGACAAACATTACATTCCGCGGACGGAATCCTGACCGGTTCGCGCGCGTGACGCACGTGAAGAAGTCTGCCTGCAGGCAGACTTCTTCGAGGGCGTCGCCGTCGCTGCCTACGCAGTGCGCTGCTTCTCGGCGCGTTCGAGTCCGAGCTCCGCGACCGCCATCTCGCGCATCCTGAACTTCTGCACCTTGCCCGTCACCGTCGTCGGGAACTCGTCCACGAACTTCCAGTACGCGGGAATCTTGAACGTGGCGATCCTGCCGCGGCAGAACGCGGCGAGCTCCTCGCCGCTGACGGAGGCCGCGGGCTTCCGCTTGACCCACGCCATCACTTCCTCGCCGTACTTGTCGCTCGGCACGCCGATAACCTGCACGTCGAGCACCGCGGGATGCGTGTACAGATATTCCTCGACCTCGCGCGGGTACACGTTCTCGCCGCCGCGGATGATCATGTCCTTGATGCGGCCGACGATGTTGACGTAGCCGTCCTCGTCGGCGGTGGCGAGGTCGCCCGTGTGCATCCAACCGCCGGCGTCGATCGCCTCACGCGTTGCCTGCTCGTTGCCCCAGTAGCCGATCATCACGCTGTAGCCGCGGGTGCAGAGCTCGCCGCGCACGCCGCGCGGAACGATGGCGCCCGATTCCGGATCGACGATCTTGATCTCCACGTGCGGATGCACGCGCCCGACCGTCGAGACGCGGCGGTCGAGCGGGTCGTCCCAGCTGCTCTGCGTCGAGACCGGCGATGTCTCGGTCATGCCGTAGCAGATCGTCACCTCCGGCATGTGCATCATCGACTGCACCTGCTTCATCACCTCGACCGGGCACGGCGACCCCGCCATGATGCCGGTCCTGAGAGACGACAAGTCGAACTCCTTGAAGCGCGGATGCGCGAGCTGCGCGATGAACATCGTCGGCACGCCGTAGAGGGAGGTGCAGCGCTCGGCGGCGATGGCTTCGAGCGTGGCAAGCGGGTCGAACGCCTCGGCCGCGACGACCATGCAGGCGCCGTGCGAGCTGCAGGCGAGGTTGCCCATCACCATGCCGAAGCAGTGATAGAAGGGCACGGGGATGCAGACACGATCCTGCTCGGTGTACTTGATCATCTCGCCGACCAGGTAGCCGTTGTTCAGGATGTTGTGATGCGAGAGCGTCGCGCCCTTCGGGAAGCCCGTGGTCCCGGAGGTGTACTGGATGTTGATCGGGTCGTCGAACTGGAGGGGCGACTCGCGCGCGGCCAGCTCGCGTTCCGGCGTGGCGGAGGCGCGCGCGAGCAGCGCGTCCCAGGCGGTGTCGATGACGATCGTTTCGCGCAGGTCCGGGCAGTGACGGCACACCTCGGCGACCATCGAGACGTAATCGCTCGACCGGAAGGCGCGCGCGTGAACGAGCAGCGAGACGCCCGACTGCGTCAGCGCGTACTGGAGCTCGGACGTCTTGTAGCCCGGGTTGATGTTGACGAGGATCACGCCGATGCGCGCGGTCGCGAACTGCGTGACGACCCACTCGAACCGGTTCGGCGACCAGATGCCGACGCGGTCGCCCGCCTGCACGCCCGACGCGATCAGCGCGCGCGCCAGCGCGGTGGTCTGGTCCCACAGCTCCCGATAGGTCGCGCGATAGCCCTGCCAGCGGACGACGAGGGCTTCGCGATCGCCGAACCGGTCCACGGTGCGGCGCAGGTTCCCGCCGATCGTCTCTCCGAGCAGCGGCGTGAGGCTGGGACCGTGCAGATAGGAGTTCATCGGCAAGTGGAAAAGTTTAATCCGCCAGGGCAGGCAGCGCGCCTGCGCCACATGCATCACAACGCGGCGAGCACGTCGTCGGCATGCTCGTCGACCTTCACGTTGTCCCAGCGCTGCTGCACCCTGCCGTCCGGCCCGATCAAGTACGTCGTCCGGACGATGCCCATGAACTTGCGGCCCATGAACGATTTCTGCTGCCAGACGCCGTACTTCTCGGCGATCTCGTGCTCGGGATCGGCCAGCAGCGGAAACGTGATGTTGTACTTGTCCGCGAACTTCGCCTTGCTCTTCTCGTCGAGGATGCTGACGCCGAGCACCGCCGCCTTGCTCGGCTTGAACTTCGGGAGGTACGACTGGAAGGAGCAGGTTTCCTTCGTGCACCCCGGCGTGTCGTCCTTGGGATAGAAGTAGAGGATGACCGGGCGGCCTTCGTAGTCCGATAGCTTGTGCACCTTGCCCGCCTGATCCTTCAGCGCGAACGCCGGTGCTTTCCTGCCAACGTCGATCAGTGACATCGCTACATTAGAACTCAGGTCATCAGTGAACGGCCACGCGAAGTCGGGATCTACCCGGCGACCATCAGTCGATCGCGCCCCGCGCTCTTGGCGGCGAGCAACCGCGCATCCGCGATGCCGAGAAGCGTCGTCGCGTCCTCGCCGTCGAGCGGCGACACCGCGACCCCGGCGGAACAGGTGATCGTGACGAGCCGCTGGATGCGTAACGGAATCGGCGTCGCGGACACCGTACGCCGGAGATCCTCGAGCCTCGCGGCCGCGTCGACCACGCTCGTGTCGATGAACGCGAGCGCGAACTCGTCGCCGCCGAAGCGGCAGCAGAGGTCGCTGCGCCGCACGGTCTTCGTCAGGCGCGCGGCCACTTCACGGAGCACCTCGTCACCGGCGAGATGGCCGAAGGTGTCGTTGACCCGCTTGAACTGATCGACGTCGATGATGGCGAGCGCCAGCGGCCGGTGCGTGCGCGTCGAGCGCATCAGCTCGGTGGCCAGCCGCTCCTCGAAATGCGCGCGGTTCAGCAGGCCGGTCAGGTTGTCGCGGATGGACGACAGCCGCAGGCCCCGCGCGCGCGACGCGATGATGCGCGCCAGCATCGTCGCCGCCGCGATGATCACCAGCTCCTCGGCCGCGGCCATCATGTCCACGGCGGTGTCGTCGAAGAATCGAATCAGCGCCGTCCATTCAGTCGCGGCGAGCAGGCCGGCGAAGGTCGCGACGCGACCGTCGTTGCGGAGGCTCGTCGCCAGGATCGCGAGCAGGTACAGCGCGAACGCGACGCGGCTGCTGAGCGCGAGCGGCGCGAACGCGCCGGCGAACACGGTGACGTGGTAGACGCTGACGACCGACACGTCGAGCGCGGCGGCGGCGAAACCGAGCCCCACGACCGGCGGGTGCCGCCGGGCGAGCTGGAGGACGGTGATCGACAGCGCGAGGAAGAAGAGCTCGATGACGAGCGTCAGCAGGGCGGCCGCGTCATCCGGCTGGCGTACGAGCGCCGCCGCCGGGTTCAGCGCCAGCAAGCCGACGATCGCGATGCGCGTACGCGCAACCGCCAGCTCGCCTTTCGCGTCCGGCGTCTACGACCGCCGGGTCGACCG
>DASQAX010000304.1:0-8416 GCA_035635535.1 Vicinamibacterales bacterium
ATTTTCGACGCGGCCGACGCGGTGCCGCGCATCCTCGAACATCGTCCGATCGGCCTCGAAGGTGTCGACGACATGCTGATTCGCTCGGGCGCGCACAGCGGGTTGCATGCCGAGAACCTCCGCCTGCTGCCGCCTGGACGCGGATGGCTCTACGTCGAGTTCGGCGGCGAGACGCGCGAAGAGGCGCGCGAACACGCGAATGCGCTCGTGTCGCAGCTTCGCGGGTTACGCGACGCCGGCGAAATCCGCGTCTACGACGAGGAGGAGCAGCGGCGACGTCTCTGGGACATCCGCGAAGCGGGCGGGCCCGCCGTGCCGGCCGTCGGCGGCGAGCGGGCGATGTGGACAGGGTGGGACGACTCCGCGGTGGCACCCGCGAAGCTGGGCGCCTACCTGCGCGACCTGCACCGGTTGTACGAGAAGTACCACTACAAGGCGGATCTGTTCGGCCACTTCGGGCAGGGCTGCGTTCACTGCCGCGTCGATTTCGACCTGCGCACCGTCGAGGGCGTGGCGCAGTTCAGAGCGTTCATGTTCGAGGCGGCGGACCTGGTGCACGGGTACGGCGGCTCGCTGTCGGGCGAGCATGGCGACGGCCAGGCTCGCGGCGAGCTGCTGTCGCGGATGTTCAGCGCGGACATGATCCAGGCGTTCCGCGAGTTCAAGTCGATCTGGGATCCGGATTGGAAGATGAATCCGGGCAAGGTCATCGACGCCTACCCGCTCGATCAGAATCTTCGACTCGGCCCGGGCGCGCACCACGAGAAGCCGCGCACCACGTTCGGGTTCCACGAAGACGGCGATAGCTTCGCGAACGCCGCGCTGCGCTGTGTCGGCATCGGCAAGTGCCGCAAACACGACGACGGGACGATGTGCCCGAGCTACATGGTGACGCGCGAGGAGAAGCACTCGACGCGCGGGCGCGCGCGCCTCCTCTACGAGATGCTGCGCGGCGAGCAGATCACCGATGGCTGGGCGAGCGAGCAGGTGCACGAGGCGCTGGACCTGTGTCTCGCGTGCAAGGGGTGCAAGGGCGAATGTCCGGTGCAGGTGGACATGGCCACCTACAAAGCCGAGTTCCTCTCGCACTACTACGAGCATCACTGGCGGCCGCGATCGGCGTATGCGTTCGGCCTGATTCAGACGTGGGCGGCGCTCGCGGCGCGTGCGCCGCGGCTCGTCAACCTCGTCACGCAGACGCCGGTGCTCCGCGACATCGCGAAGCTCGCGGCGGGCATGGCGCCGGCGCGACGCATCCCCGCATTCGCGCCGGTGACGTTTCGAGAATGGTTCATGCGACGACCGCCGGCACAGCGCGCCAACCGGCCGCGCGTCATTCTCTGGCCCGACACGTTCAACAACCATTTCCACCCGGAAACGGCGATGGCGGCCGTCGAGGTGCTCGAGGACGCGGGCTTCGCCGTCGAGATTCCCGTCGCGCCGTTGTGCTGCGGACGCCCGCTCTACGACTACGGAATGCTGTCAACCGCGAAGCAGCGGCTGCAGGACATCATCAGCGCCCTGTTCCGCGAAATCGACGAAGGGATTCCGATTGTCGGCCTCGAGCCAAGCTGCGTCGCGGTCTTTCGCGACGAGTTGAGAAATCTCTTCCCGGACGATGCGCGGGCGCGGCGGCTGAGCACGCTGGTGTCGTCTCTCGGCGAGTTCCTCTCGACGCATATGGACCGCTTGCCGCCCCTGGCGCTGCGATACAAGGCTATCGTTCACGGGCACTGCCATCAGAAGGCGCTCTTCGGCATGGACGGCGAGCGCCGGGTGCTCGACCGCCTCGGCCTCGACTACGTCATGGCCGATTCCGGATGCTGCGGGATGGCCGGGTCGTTCGGCTTCGAGCGCGACCACCAGGACGTCTCGCAGGCGATCGGCGAGCGCCGGCTGCTCCCGCAGGTCAGAGGCGCCGGAAGCGAGACGTTGATCGTCGCCGACGGCTTCAGCTGCCGCGAGCAGATCGCGCAGTCCACCGATCGCGTCGCGCTGCACCTGGCCGACGTGCTGGCGATCGCCAGGCGTCAGCCCCTCGACCAATCCGCGGGGATGCTGGAACGCACGCAGGTCAGAGACTACTCGAAGGACCGACTGCCGCTCTCGCGGATGGCAGGGGCGCTGCTCGTGGCCGCCGGCGCGGTGGCAGCCATAACCATGCTGCGGCAAACAGCGCGCAGAAGCCGCCGGTCACCGCCGTTGTGACAGAGCTCGCAGCTCAGCCTGTCGCCGCCCGCATGCACGAGGTGGCTGAAGTCGTCAGGTCCGAAGCTCGGCGGCTTTGTCTTTGCGCGCGCGAAAGACGGCCATCGCCGCAGGAATCGTCGTGGCCGCTCCGATCGACACGAGCGTCAGTCCGATTGCGCGGCGGCGGGATTCCGGAATCCGGTCCGCGAGGAGCAGACCGACGCCGGCGGCGAGCGCCGCTCGCGTCGCGACAACGAAGCCGAACATTGGCATACCAAGCACGACAGTTTTCATGGCGGAGGATTAGAGCAAACGACGCGCCGGCCTGCTGACGGCTTCCGTCCTCAAGCGGACCGCTGTTGCGTGTCGAATCCGTCGACCACGCGCGCGCCGGCGCGTGTGAGTTCGTCGAGCGCGCGATCGACGTCGCCGGGATGGAGGTCGATGCCGGCGATGGCGTCGCGGAGAATGCGGACGTCGAAGCCCGCCCGGATGCCGTCGAGCGCGGTTGCCTTGACGCAGTAGTCGGTGGCGACGCCCGTGACGTACAGGCGCGTGATGTGGCGATTCTGCAGGTCGTCGAGGAGCGTCGCGCCGTTGGCCGTGTGTCCCTCGAACGCGGAGTAACCCGGCGCCGACGGGTCGTCACCCTTGGCGACGACGACCGCATCCGCGGGCAGTTGCAGGTCCGCGTGAAACTGCGCGCCCTCCGCCCCCTGCACGCAGTGCGGCGGCCATTCGCCGCCGAATTCCTTGAAATGGGTCGTCACCGCCGGATGCCAGTCGCGCGAGGCGTACACGGGCATGCCGCGCGTGCGCGCCTCGGCCAGGTATCTGTTCAACGTCGGGACGATACGATCGCCGCCGGGAACGGGAAGCGCTCCGCCCGGGCAGAAGTCTTTCTGCATGTCGACGACGATCAGCGCGGCGGTCTGATCCCTCACACGACTCCATCGTGACACGGCCGGCACCTCCTTAGACCACAAAGCCCTCCCTCAGCGGATCGTCCTCGTTCACGAAGAACGTGTGCTCGCCGGTGACCCACGCCGTGCCCTCGATCTCGGTGACAATCGCCGGGTAGTCGCCCACCAGCGTCCGCCGTACGACTCGGCCGCGATGCAACGTCCCGATGACGCTCTCGTGAACGAACAGCTGCTCACCTGTGCCGCCGAAGCCGTGCGAAGGCTGGTCCTGCAGCAGGCCCATCGCGTCGAGCACCGCCATGACAGCCGAGGTGCCCGTCGCGCACGGCGATCGATCGACGGCGCCATCGGCGAACACGGTGACGTTGCGCAGGTGCGCTTCGGGATCCTGTGGCGGCCCCGTGAAGATCACGCCGGCGACGCCGGACAGGTGATGGTCGACCGGATGCGAGACGTCTGTGGCCGCGTTGATGGACGCGCGAATCTCCATCCCGAGGCGCCGGAGGTCGGGGAGCCGCTCGATCGTCAGCGGAATGCCGATCGCTTCGGTGTCGGCGATCGCGTAGAACATGCCGCCGAAGGCGACGTCCACGCGAAGCTCGCGCGCGCCGAGGCGGACCGAGTGGCCGCCGCTGAGGACGAATGACGGCACGTTGGTGAAGACCACGGAGTCCACGGACTGACTGTCGCCGCGCGCCTGCAGGCGTGCGCGCGCGTGGACCGCGCCCGCGGGGGTATCGAAGACGAGGCGCCGGGGTGATCCTGAGCTCGTCGAAGCGCCGGGCGGCCCGCCAACGACCATCAGGCCGGATTCAATCGCAATCGTCGTGACCGCGATGATGCCGTGCCCCGAGATGCTTGGATACCCGTCGTTCTGCAAAAAGATCACGCCCGCGTCCGAGCCGGGCGCGACGGGCTCCGTCAGCATCGCGGCGCACATGTCACGGTGGCCGCGCGGCTCCATCACGACCGCACGGCGCAGCTGGTCCGCGTGGCGCTTCATCCAGTCGCGCTTCTGTGCCATCGTCTTACCGATGGGCCGCGGCGCCCCCTCGACGATGAGCCGCAGCGGCTCGCCGGCAACGTGCGCATCGATGGTTTTCAGGACCTGACGCATGCCTCTCCTTCGCATCCAGCGGGCCGTGGTCGTGACGATAGCGGTGGCCGCCGCGTGGCCCTGCCCGTCGGCGGCGAACCCCGAATCCACGCGCCTCCGCGCGCGCGCCTACGAGCTCGCGCTGAACCTCGATTATGACGAGGCGGCGCGCGAGATGGAGGCGGCGGCAAAGGCCGACCCGAACGACCCGGCAGCGGAGCGCGGGCTCGCCACCATTCCATGGCTGATGATCTCCTTTCGTCGAGGCGCGGCCACCGTTGACGAATATCTCGGCGGCGTCACGCGTCAGAACGTGGCGCTGCGGGAGCCGCCGGCGGACCTGGCGTCGCGGTTCAACACGCACATGGAGCGCGCGACGAGGCTGTCGGAGGCGCTGCTGCGCGCGAAGCCGGGCGACGCCGACGCGCACTACCAGGTCGCGGCGACCGTCGGCCTGCAGGCGTCGTACATCGCGACCGTCGAAGGGCGTATCGTCGGCGCGTTCCGCGCCGCGCGGCGCGCGTACGACGAAGGCGAGACCGCCCTCGAGCTCGACGCGTCGCGCAAGGACGCGGGGCTCGTCGTCGGCACCTACCGCTACGTCGTGAGCCTGATGTCGCTGCCGCTGCGGATGATGGCGTATGTCGCGGGGTTCGGCGGCGGCAAGGAACGCGGGCTGCAGATGGTCGAGGAGGCGGCCGGGTTCGCGTCCGAAGCGCAGCCCGATGCGCGCTTCGCGCTCGTGCTGCTCTACAACCGCGAAGGTCGCTACGGCGACGCGCTGCGCCAGATCGCGGAGCTGCAGCGCAGGTATCCGCGCAACCGGCTGCTGTGGCTCGAGGCGGGCGCGACCGCGCTGCGCGGCGGGCGCGCGGCGGAGGCCGAGTCCCAGCTCAATGCCGGCTTGCGGATGCTTGGCGCCGACAAGCGGCAGCGGATGTTCGGCGAAGAAGCGCTGTGGTACGCGAAACGCGGCACGGCGCGCGTCGCGTTGCGGCGGCTCGACGAGGCCGACCCGGATCTGCGGCGCGCCGTGACGCTGGAAACGCGCGGCTGGGTGAAGGGACGCGCCTACACGGAGCTCGGCAAAATCGCGGATCTGCGCCGCGACCGGGCCGGCGCGCGCGCGAACTTCGAGAAGGCCGCGATGCTCTGCGAGGAGGACAACGATCCGCTTGGCGCGGACAGTGCGCGCCGTTGGCTCAACGAGCCTTACCGGTAAATTCGCGCGTGGGCCGTGGCTCGCCGTTTGCAGCTGAGGTGGGTGCCTGCTGATCCCGCCGGGGTCACCACCATGGTCCGGTTCATCACGTCACTCTTCGTCGCGCTGACGCTTGCGGCGAGTGCGCTTCCGGCTGACGCGCAGGGGCGCGGGCGCGCTGTCGGCCGGCTCGGCGCGGCGCCGCCCGGTCTCACGCGCGGTTACCAGGAGCCCGCGTTTGCGCGCGGCTATGCCGACGGTTTCCAGCACGCGCAGGACGATCGCAACGATCGCCGCCGCTACGATCCCGTCGGCCATCGCGATTATCGCGAGGCAGACCAGGGCTTCTATCGCTCGTACGGTTCGCGCGACGCCTACAGGGACAACTATCGCGCCGGCTTCCGCGCCGGCTACGACGCGGGCTATCGCGACGGCAGCGGCCGCCGGCGCTAACGGCGCGCTGAGGACGAGGCGAGTCGGCGCGTCAGTGCATTACCGAGTCGCTTCGTGTCATATCGATTTCTAGCTCCTGCATATATCAACTCGAAGCTCTGCCATCCCTCTTGGATATGGAGGTCGTCGTGTCGCTTATGCCGTCCCTGAGGGTCGTTTCACATACGCCGGTACCAGCTGCGCCGCGCGCCAGCCTTGGATCGATCCTCATCGTCACATCGAGCCGTGCGACCCGAACGATGTATGCCGAGTACCTCGTGTGGAGAGGGGTGGCCGTACTCGAAGTCAAGAACGCGACCGCCGCGCTCGATCAGCTCTCGATGTTCACGCCCGATGTCGTCCTCATCGAGGACAAGCTCGAGGACGGACGGGGAGTCGACCTCGTGCTGACGCTGCGGCGCTCGCGGCAGACGTCCAAGATTCCGATCGCGCTGCTCTCCGGCGACGTCTTCGGCATGACCCCGGTGCGCGCGCACCGCTTCGGCTGCGACCTGCTGATTCCAATCCCGTGTCTGCCCGACACACTGTTCGACGCCCTGGTGCAACTCGCCGGTGATGGGGTCACGCATCGTAAATCGAACGAGCTCGATTCGTGGCTGTTCGTGCGGAACGACGAATCGGTGCGGATCGTGCGCCGCGGCGAGTTCGAGCTGAGCGTGTGCGGACCGAAATGGAAGCGGGCGGTCTACCGGTTCCGCTCCGAGCTGGAGATCTCCACCTTCCAGGCCGGTTACGAGCAGCGGCTGGTGAACGAAGGGTTCACCTTCGAAGCGTTCCGCAACGACCGGCGGCGGCGTGAGCAGGCACTGGCTCGCGTTCGGCGGTCCACGGCGCTTCCGGCCGCCGTCCGCAACGAGGGGCGCCGGCATTCGAGCCTCGCTCCTGTCGCTACGCACGTCAACTGCCGGAACTAATCGATCGCCAACGGGCCAAGCCCCCGACTCGCACACACGCCTACGGCTCGCCCGGAAGGGGCCGGAAGGCCGGTGGCGGCACACGGCGCTTCGAGGCCGACTGGTACGCCGTAGCTGCTTTCATCGCCAGCGGCTCCATCCCCGGCTCCACCAGAAAATTGATCGAGAACGGGATGCCGGGCGCCGGCGCGTCGGTCGGCGTCGTGCCGGTGCGGCTGCGGTAGAACTTCCGGCCGTTGGCATCGGTCGCGAGCTCGAACACCGGGTCGTATGCGACCCTCACGTAGCCGGCCGGGATCAAGATTTCGGTGATGCCAGCGTTCGGACCGAGCGGGTACGAGATCGCGCGATTGTTCACGTTGGGCTCCGGCGCCAGGCCGATCTTGCCCGGGGGCAGCGCCGTGTGGATCTGGATCAGCAAGTCGAGCTTGTTGTCCTGAATCACCTTCATGAGTACGCGTTGCAGGAACTCGCGCCGCTGGATGTTGTCGGCAATGCCCTTCGGCGCCTCGTAGAGGTTGTCGATCTCTTCCCAGTTCTTGAACGCCGCCCGCTGGTCATCACCCCAGAACTTCGACCGGGCATTGAGCGACGGCCAGTCGACGAGTGTTTCCGTGTATCCCCGGTCGGCCCAGTCCTTCGCCCGGCGGCTCAGGTACTGCGGAATATGGAAGCGGAACGTGCGCGACTGCGCCTCGCCGCCAGCGAGCACGCTGCGCAGCGTCAGGTTGCGCGGCGACGGCTCGAGCCCTTCCGCCCAACGGACCATCCAGTCGGCCGCCACCATCGTTCCCGTGCCCTTTCGCACCCCGGGGGCGAACTCGGTGGGCTTCACCTTCGCCGCGAAGTCCGGATAGAAGGGCTCGTTGGCCGCAGTTAACCGGAGGAGCAGGTCCGGATAGAGCACCGGCGCCAGCTGCGCGATCGCGCGATCGATCGTGGTCGACATGTTCTCGATGTCGGGATCGTCCACCCAGCCCGGCGTCACCGACTCGACGAGCGTCGCGCCGAGTTGGCCCCCCAGCATCGCCTTCATTTCGGTGGCGGCCGCGTCGACGATCGGTTCGTCGACCTTTGCGTGTTTCACCATGAACTCGCGGATGATGCCGATCCGCATCCCTCTCAGCGCGCCCGGTCTTCCCTCTGTCACAGCCCGCGCGTACGGCTCGGACGGCAGGCTCGAGCGCGGCACGGTGGTGAAGATGTCGCGGGGGTCGTAGTACCCGCGATCGGGATTCTTGAGCGCGTCGAGCACCTTCACGGCGTCGCCGACGTTGCGGCAGTGGATGCCCGCGCGATCGTTGTAGATCTCGGCGCCGATCGCGCCGCCCAGAAACGACAGGTGTGCCTTGTGCGGCAGGATGAGCGCCACCGAGTTGTGGTTGGCTGGCCCGCGGCACGACTGCCCGGTCTCCTCGCAGATGCTGCACATCACGAGGTTCGTGCTCACCGAGACGCCCGACCCCGAGCTCGATCCGATCGATGCGGCGCGCGTCTGATCGTACGAGTTGCACGGGTTGCCGGCCCACGTGCTGCGCTGATAGCCAAGCGTGGACGGCAGCACTTTCGTCGGTTGGTTCCGCCCCCCTGGGTCCCCCGGGCCACGGCCGTTGTACTCGGTGGTGTTGGCTTTCGCGTA
>DASQAX010000305.1:0-5655 GCA_035635535.1 Vicinamibacterales bacterium
CTGAACGTCGCGGAGCGCTGGGCGATTGTCGAACCGGGCATCGTCCTCGACGAGCTGAATGCGCAGCTGAAACAGCACGGGCTGCGCTTCGCGCCGGACATCTCCACGGCAAGCCGCGCCACCATCGGCGGGATGATCAGCAACAACTCCTGCGGCGCGCGGTCGGTGCTGTACGGCAAGACGATCGATCATGTGCTCGAGCTCGACGTCATCCTGGCGGACGGCTCCCAGGCGCATCTGCGGCCGCTGGACCGCGCGGAGCTCAACGCCGCCTGCCAGGGCGACACGCTCGAGGCGACCTGCTACCGCGAAGTTCGCCGGATTGCGGGCGAATGTGCGGACGAAATCGAGAAGCGGTATCCGAAGGTGGTCCGCCGCGTCGGCGGCTACAACCTGGACGAGTTCGTCGACGGGTCAAAGCCGTTCAACCTCGCGAAGATCATCGTCGGCTCCGAGGGGACGCTGGCGATGATCACGGCCGCGAAGGTCAACCTCGTCCCGCTGCCGAAGGAGAAGGCGGTCCTGGTGATCGAGTTCGATCGGCTGCTCGACGCGCTCGCCGCGACGCCGGTCATCCTGAAGCACAAGCCGTCGGCCATCGAGGTGATGGACGCGTTCATCCTGAACCACGCGCGGGAAAATCCCGCGATGGACCGCATGCGGCGCGCGATCCTGCAGACCGACGATCCCGGCGCGCTGCTGAACGTCGAGCTCTATGCCGACCGGGCCGAGGACCTTCCACCGCGTCTCGACGCGATCGAACGCGACCTGAAGCCCTTCAAGTGCGTCTACCGCCGGCTGATCCCGCTGGCCGATCAGGCGCGCGTCTGGGGTTTCCGTGAAGCGTCGCTCGGACTGTCGATGGCGATGAAGGGCGACGAGAAGTCGCTGTCGTTCGTCGAGGACACGGCGGTCAAGCCGGAAGTGCTGCGCGACTACATCGACGAGTTCCTCGCGATGATTCGCCGCAACGGCAGCTCCTCGGGCGTCTACGCGCACGCGTCGGTGGGGTGCCTGCACGTGCGGCCGGTCGTCAACATGAAGACCGCCGAGGGCGTCGCGCGCTTCGAGGCGATTGCCACGCAGAGCGCGGACCTCGTGCTCAAGTACGGCGGCGCGCTCTCGGGCGAGCACGGCGACGGGCTCGTGCGCGGCCCGTTCATGGAGAAGATGTTCGGCAGCGCGCTGTACCAGGCGTTCCGCACCGTCAAGCACACCTTCGATCCCCACGGCGTGTTCAATCCCGGCAAGATCGTCGATTGCCCTCCGCTGACGACCAACCTGCGCTACGGCGCCGGCTACCAGACGCCCGATCCGCAGACCTACTTCGACTACTCGGAGTACGGCGGCTTTGGACGGGCGGTCGAGATGTGCAGCGGCGTCGGCGCGTGCCGCAAGAAGCTCGAAGGGACGATGTGCCCGTCGTACATGGTGACGCGGGACGAGCGGGACGTGACGCGCGGCCGTGCGAACGCCCTGCGCCTCGCGATGACGGGTCGCCTCGCCGAGGCGGGCCTGGGCGACGAGGGGGTGCTCGAAACGCTCGATCTCTGTCTCGAGTGCCGCGCCTGCAAGGCGGAGTGTCCCGTCGGCGTGGACGTCGCCCGGTTCAAGAGCGAGTTCCTCGCCGGGCACTGGAGGAAGCACGGCATCCCGCTCGGCAAGCGCGTGCTCGGCAACGTGCGCGCGCTGTCGAAGGTCGGCAGCCAGTTCGCGCCGCTGTCGAACACGCTGGCCGCCAGCGGGCTCGG
The DNA here is from genome assembly GCA_035635535.1 of Vicinamibacterales bacterium. Taxonomy (GTDB): domain Bacteria; phylum Acidobacteriota; class Vicinamibacteria; order Vicinamibacterales; family UBA2999; genus Gp6-AA40. The sequence goes on from DASQAX010000305.1 coordinate 1,752, forward strand.
CCGGTGGATGAACGAGAAGATGTTCGGCATCGATCGGCGCCGCACCCCGCCGGCATGGGTGAAGCGGACCTTCGAAGAGCGGTTCAAGAAGGTCCGCCTGAAGGCGGACTCCACCGCAGCGGTGGAGTCCGGCTTTAGCCGGACCATCCTGTTCAATGACACTTTCACCAACTTCAATGAGCCAGAAAATGGTCTCGCGGCAGTCGGGGTGCTCGATGCTGCTGGTGTCGGCGTGCGGCTCGCGCCGCACGACTGCTGCGGCCGGCCGCTGATTTCGACGGGCCAGCTCGACGCGGCGCGCGCGCTCGCGAAGAGGAACGCCGACGCGCTGTTCGACGCGGCGTCGCGCGGGGAGAAGATCCTGTTCCTCGAGCCGAGCTGCCTGTCGGCGGTGCGCGAGGACGCGCCCGCCCTGCTGCGCGGCGAAGAGCAGCGCCGGGCGCAGGTCGTCGGCGATGCCTGCATCCTCTTCGAGGACTATCTTGAGCGCGAGCTGGCCGCCGGGCGCCTGTCGCTCGCGCTCAAGGCCGGTCCGTCAACCGTGGTGCTGCACGGTCATTGCCACCAGAAGGCGATGGGGCTGGTGGCGCCCTCCAGGGCGCTGCTGTCCCGCATCCCGTCGTGCAAGGTGGTGGACCTCGACTCGGGGTGCTGCGGCATGGCCGGATCCTTCGGCTACTCGAAGGATCACTACGAGGTCTCGAAGCAAATCGGCGAACGGCGGCTGCTGCCCGCCGCGCGCGCGCTGAAGGCGGGCGAACTGCTGGCCGCCGCGGGCACGTCCTGCCGGCACCAGGTCGCGCACTTTGCCGGGGCCGAGGCGCAGCACCCGGCCGTTATCCTGCACTCGCTGATCGAATAGAATCCCGCGACATGACAACTACCCCACGCCGGTCCGGCCTCCCAGCCACGACCAACGTCCTCATCCTGCTGTGCGCGATGTACTTCATCTCGTACATCGTCCGGCAGAACGTGAGCACGGCGATCATCGCGATTCGGCCGGAGTTCAAGCTGTCGAATACGCAGGCGGGGCTGATCTTCTCGGCATTCGGCTACCCGTACCTGCTGTTCCAGATCATCGGCGGCGTGACGGCCGATCGCTTCGGGCCGCGCCGCACGCTGTTCGTGAGCGGTCTCGTGTGGGCCGGAGCGACGGTGCTGACGAGCTTCGCGTGGGATTTCTATTCGCTCTTCGCGGCGCGCATCCTGATGGGCTTCGGCGTCGGCGCGACGCTGCCGACCGCGACGCGGGCGATGCAGTACTGGGTGGAGACGCGGAAGCGCGGGTTCGCGCAGGGCATCACGCACGCGTTCTCGCGGCTGGGCAACGCGCTGACCCCCGTCCTCATCGTCTGGCTGATGGCGCTCATCACCTGGCGCGGCTCGTTCGTCGTCATCGGCCTCGCCGGGTTCGTCTGGGTGGCGGCGTGGTACTGGTACTTCCGCGACGATCCGCACGAGCACCCGGCCATCACGGAGGAGGAGCTGGCGGTGCTGCCGAAGCGCCGCGAGAAGGGCGCGCCGCCGGCGGTGCCGTGGGGGCCGCTCATCGCGCGCATGTGGCCGGTGACGCTGACGTACTTCTGCTATGGCTGGTGCCTCTGGCTGTACCTGAGCTTCCTGCTGATCTTCTTCAAGGACAAGTTCTCGCTGAGCACGAACGAGACGGCGCTGTTCGCGACGATCGTCTACACGATTGGCGCGGTGGGAAACACCATCGGCGGCGTGTTCTCGGACCGCATCCTTCACAAGACGAGCAACGTCCGGAAGGCGCGCGTCGGCGCCGCGGTGTTCGGCTTCGTGGGCGCGCTCATATCGCTGATGCCGATCCTGCAGCTGACCGACAAGGTGATGGTGGCCGTCTGCCTGTCCGCAGGCTTCTTCTTCGCGGAGATGATCATCGGCCCGATGTGGGCGATTCCGATGGACATTGCGCCGAAATACTCGGGTACCGCGTCGGGGCTGATGAACTCCGGCTCGGCGCTCGCCGCGATTCTGTCGCCCGTCGTGGCTGGCATGGTCACCGACATGACCGGCGATCCGCAGCTGCCGTTCGTCATCGCGATCGGCGTGCTGATGGTGGGCGCCGTGAGCGCGTTCCTGATGCATCCCGAGCGTCAGTTCACCGACGATGCGCCGGCCGCGCCACCGATCGGCGCTGCGGCAACCGCCGCGCGCTGATGGATGGATCGTGGATAGTGGATAGTCGTTCGTGGATGGTGACCAACTACTGACACTGTCGTAGGGGCGGACCTTCAGGTCCGCCCGACAACCAACCAACCACCACCCACCACCCATCGGGGCCCGTGCTACAGTGCCTCGGATGACGGTCCACGCCCGTTCGCTCCCGCTTCTCACCGAGCGCGACGTGCTCGCCGAATTGAAGGCGCAGCGCTCGCGCCAGCCCGTCGACTACTCGGCGTTCTATTCGAGCCAGATGAAGGGCGTGGTGACCGACCCGGCGCTGATGGTCCTCCCGTTCGACGACCACATCGTGCACCGCGGCCACGGCATCTTCGACACGGCCGCCATCGTCGACGGCAGGATTTACGACCTCGAGGCGCACCTCGATCGCTTCCTGCTGTCCGCCGAGCGTTCGAAGCTCCGGCTGCCCGGCTCGCGGGAGGAGATGCGCGACATCATCGTGCAGACCACGGCGGCGAGCGGCCGCCGCGACGGCTCGATCCGCTACTGGCTGTCGTCAGGACCCGGCAGCCTGGACCTGACGCCGGCCAAGGGCGCCGAGCCCGGCTTCTTCGTGATGGTCTTCGCCGGGCTCTCGTACCCCGCGCGCTGGTACGCCGAGGGCCTGCGCGTGATGACGACGACCTATCCGATCAAGGCGCCGCTCTACGCGATCACCAAGGCGACCAATTACCTGCCGAACGTGCTGATGCAGATGGAGGCGAAGGAGAAGGGGTTCGACAACGGCGTGTTCATCGACGAGGAGGGGAACGTCGGCGAGAGCTCGAACATGAACGTCGCGTTCGTGACGGCCAGGTCCGTGCTCGTCCATCCGAAGTTCGACCACATTCTCGCCGGCTGCACCTCTCTTCGCCTGCTGGAGCTGGCGCGGGCGCTCCAGGGCCAGGGCGTGCTGGCGGGCGTCGAGGTGCGGGACATTCCGGTCGCCGAGGCGCGCGCCAGCCGCGAGATGCTGCTCCTCGGGAGCTCCGTGAAGGTCGCGCCGGTGATCCAGTGGGACGATCAGGTCATCGGCGACGGTAAACCCGGCCCGGTCAGCAAGGCGCTCCTCGGTCTGCTCGAGCAGGACATGCGCACCGGCGACCGCCTGATCGCAATTCCTTACTAGGCGTGCGGGCCGACCTGAAGGTCGGCCCCTACGACAGAACCGCGGGCCGACCGCCGCGACTAAGCCCCCTCCGCGACAAACCGTAGGGGCCGACCTTCAGGTCGGCCCCTGGATCTGTACCGAATACAACAGATCCCGAACGCTCACCGTCATCGATCCGAGATACGGGTAGTCCTCGGGCCGGTTCACGAGACATGCGCGAACGGGGTTCTCGAGGAGGTACCTCGCAACGCCGATGGTGTCTTCTTCGTCTCGGAGCACATGTTCGAAGTAACTCCGTTGCCACAACATCGTGCCGTGTTGCTGTTTCCACCGAAACGCCGAGCGCTGTTTGAAGATGCGCGCGAATGCGCGGGCGTCGGCGGCCGGGTGCATTCCTTCGACCAGCAGGTGAAGATGATCCGGCATGAAACAGTACGCAATTACCGCGAAGCGTTCGTCCTCTGAAGTACGCGACAAATCCGCCATCACCAGGTGAATCGGTGCGGCATCGACGAAGATTCGCGCGCGGCCGAACGTGCAGATCGTCAGGAAATAGCGATGGAAGCCGATGTAATCGAACGAGCGGAGACGAGGCGGTGGTTTGCGCGC
>DASQAX010000306.1:0-6201 GCA_035635535.1 Vicinamibacterales bacterium
AACAGTTTTCCGGTAAGGTGATCGTCGGGAGGGATTTGTTGGAGATCTGAAGCCTGCTACCTGCGACCTCCTGCCCACTGCCCACTGCCCACTACACGGCTTCCGACTGCGACGTGAAATTGAACGCGTTGAGCCGCAGCGCCGGGACCAGCACTGGATCGGTTCCGCCCTCGCTGCTCGCGACGCGCTCCGGGACGCCGATCAGATCGACGTTCCCCGGCCCGAGCATCAGGACGATGCTCTGGTTGAAGCGGAAGTTGCGAACCGGGTACTTGATCTCGCCGTCCTCGATGTACCACACACCGTCGCGCGTCAGCCCGGTCACCGACGCGGAACGCGGATCCACGGTCCGAATGTAGAAGAAGCGCGACACGAGCAGCGCGCGCTTCGCCGTTCTGATCATCTCGTCGAGGCTCACACCCGGTGTGGACGGCTCGAGGATCAACGCCAGCGGCCCGCTCGGCTGCCTGTTCTTCTGCTGCGCCCAGTAACGCGAATACCGCAGCGACTCCACCATGCCGTTGCGAACCATGTACATCGTCTGCGCGGGCAGGCCATCGTCCGCGGCGGTGAATTTCGAGAGCTCCGGCCGCCACGGGTCGCTGATCAGGTTGATGCGCGGGTCGAACAGCCGCGTCCCGACGCGGGTGGCGCCACCCGGCAGCGAGAAGACGCTGCGCCCTTCGTCGGCGTTGCGCGCGTCGAACGACATGCCGCCGGAATCGAGGAGATCGGCGACGGCCTGCGCCTCGAGAATCACCGGATACGCGCCCGCCGGCAGCATGCGGGCGCTGCGCGACTCCGACGCGCGCCGGATGGCCTCGCGCGCGATGCGCGCGGTGTCGAGCCGCGCCACGTCGAAGTGGTTGCGCGAGAAGTAGCCCGAACCGGTGCCGTCGGGCGTGCGCGCGGTCATCCCGAGGCTGACGATCGATCCGCGCTCGTAGTGGAAGTTGCCGTGCGCCGTGGCGCTGGCGCGCGCGGTGAGACTGGCCTGGTGAAAGCCCGCGCCGATGATCTTCGCCTTCTCCGACTGCGCGATCGCGTCGCTGATCTGCCGCGCCCGTGCAGGCAGGTCCACTCGGGCGCTCGCGTCCACATATCCTTCGCCCGGCTTGTACGTCTGTTGCGACAGCGACGGCAGGTACTCGACGTCGATCGGCGACAGCTTCGCGAACGTCTGCGCGTCCTCGACCGCCTGCTTCAGCGCCGCGTCGCTGACGTCGGTGGTCGACGCCGAGCCGCGGCGCCTGCCGATCCACACGGTGACACGCACGGAGACACCCTCGCGCCGGCCGCTGGTCAGAAACGTATTCGCGGCGAACCGGAGGTGCGAGTAGTCGTCGCTCTCGACGGTCACCACCGCGTCGTCCGCGGTGACAAAGCCGAGCACCCTTCGTGTGATCTCGCGCGAGGCGGCTTCGGTCAACAGCATGCCAGCGCCTCAGGTCATCGAGACCGACGTGTTCAGCACGTTGATCTGGCGGAAACGCGCCGCTGGGCAGCCGTGACTGACGACGCCGACCTGACCGGGCTCACCCTTGCCGTCGACGAACGACCCGTTCAGCTGATACGTGGACCGTCCCCCGAGGCCGTCGCACGCGCCCCAGAAATCGGTGGACCGTGACTGGTACGCGACGTCGCGCATCATGCCCGCGACCTTCCCCTTGCTGATTTCCCGGAACGTCTGGCCGCCGAACTGGAAGTTGTAGCGCTGCTGATCGATCGACCAGCTGCCGTCGCCGTAGATCAGGATGCCCTTCTCGACGCCGGCCACCAGCTCGTCGAGCGACGTGTCCTGTGCGCCCGGCTCGAGCGAGACGTTCGGCATCCGCGCGAACGGGACGCTTCCCCACGAGTCGGCGTTGAGACAGCCGTACGACGTCTTCCGCCCGATGAGCGGCGCGAGATCGCGCGTCGTCTGCCAGTCGACGAACAGGCCGTCCTTCACCAGGTACCACCGCTGCGCCGGCACCCCGTCGTCGTCGTAGGCGACGGTCGCGAGACCGGTCGCCTGCACGCGGTCGGCGACGATGTTGACGAGCGGCGACCCGAAGCGGAGCTTTCCGGCCTGGTCGGGCGTCAGGAAACTGGTGCCTGCGTAGTTGGCCTCCCACCAGAGCGCGCGATCGAGCTCCGTCGAGTGTCCGCACGACTCGTGAATGGTCAGCCAGAGATTCGTCGGATGGATCACCAGGTCGTACCGGCCCGGCTCGACTGACTTCGCTTTCAGCTTGGCGACCGCTTCATCCGCAGCCTGCTGCGCCTCGGCCTGCCACGGATATTTCTCGATGTACTCGTAGCCGCGTGCCTGTGGCCCACCGAACGACCGGCGGGTCTGGAAGTCGCCGGTCTCGCGGTTGACGGCGGTCACGTTGAACTGGGGCTGGCCGCGAATGAGGTACTGCTCGATGCGCGAGCCGTCGGAGGTCGCGAGGAAGCGCTGCTCGTTGACCCACGTCATCGACGAGTTGACGAAGCTGACGCCGGCCGTCTTCATCGCGATGCCGTTCAACGCGAGCAGGAACTGGATCTTGTCGTCGAGCGGGACGTCGAACGGGTCCTTCTCGAACGCGCTCTTCCAGCTGGCCGTGACGGGATCGACCGGCGCGAGCGTCACGCGCTTCCGCTGATAGGCGGAGTTCGCGCGCGCAATCGCGACCGCGGCCTGCGCGACGCGCCGGACTTCGTCCGCGGTCACGACGCTGCTCGCCGCGAAGCCCCAGGTGCCGTTGACGAGCACGCGGATGCCGAAGCCGAAGTCCTGGTTGCGCGCGACGTTCTGCACCTGCTGCTCGCGCGTGGTGATCGATTCCGAGCGGTAGCGGTTGATGCGGATGTCCGCGTACGACGCGCCAAGCAGCCTGGCTCTCGTGAGCGCTGCCTCGGCAAGCGCGCTCTTGACCGCATCGACCTCCGCGGCCTCGGCCGCGTCACGTTCGAGCATCCATGGCACGAGCGTGACCGCCCCGACCGCGGTCGAGGCGGCCTTCAGAAACTCGCGTCTGATCATGCCTGCCGCCTGGTTGCGCTAGCGCGCGGCCGTCGTCGCGGACGGCGTATCGGGCCGCTCGTTCAGCTCGATGTAGGTGCCCCACGGATCCGTGATGAACGCGAGCGCGGTCCCGGCCTGGGGGTTCTTCGTGTACGGACGATCGAGCTTTCCGCCGGCGGCCTCGAACTTCTTCGTGAACGCCTCGAGGTTCTTCACGTCGAAGCCGATGTGATCGAGCACGCGTCCCTTCGTCGTCACCTGCGGCATGTCGTTCATCGAGCGCGAGAACGACAGGTTGATACCGGGAAGATCCGCGGCGATGTTGGCGCCGCGCTTGCCGGGAACCGCGCCGAACCACGCCGAGTACCACGCCTGGATTTTCGGGATCTCCGACTCCGGCACGTTGAAGTGAATGTGCTGACTCTGAATCGGAAACTTCTGATCCTTGTTTTCGAGAATCTCGATGCGCAGCCCGTCCGGCGTCTCGACAAACGCCTGATCCGTGCGGCCCTGGCCTCCCGGCAGGACGTTCACGCCCGCAGCCTTCCACTTCGCGACGGCTTCCGGCGTGTTCAAAACCGTGAAGCCCACGTGGTTCACCACGCTTCCGACGCTGCCGCCGTTGGCCGGCGTCGCGCCAGGCGCCTGGTTCAGATAGACGAGCACGCCGGGGAACCGCACGATTTCGAAGTTCCCCGTCTTGATCGCCGTGCCGCCCATCGCCACAAAAATCTTCTTGCTGGCTTCGATGTCGCGTGAATTGAGATGCCAGTGCCCGTTGGTCACACCAGCCGCGTTGACGGGAAACGGCTGCGCCCATGCCGCGGCCGGCACGAGCAGCGAAATCACCCACAGAGCCGAAATCAGTTTTCTCACGGCAACTCCTCCTTGCTTCGTGACGGATTGAAGCGGCGACGCGCGTAAGGTTACCACCGCAGGCCAATCTGCTCCGCCGTCATCTCCACGATCAGTGGAGGGTCCACGGCGAAATCGCTGTAGCGCATCCATTGCGGCCGGACTCTCAGATGGATCAGGTTCGGCCACGCGAGCCGGTCGCGGCCGTCAGGAAACACGTGAAAGTAGTGCTCCTGGATATCGCGCAGCTCGGCACCGGCCGGCCGGTCGGCCACGCCTTCGTACTGGACCGATGACTGCTCGTCATCGCTGAGGCCGCCGATGACCAGCGCGACCCGCGGATCCTCTTCGAGGTTGCGTGCCTTCCGGCTCGTCGCGAGCGTGTCGAAGACGATCTCGAAGGTGTCGAGTACCGCGATGCCGACGACCGCGGCCTGCACGCCGCTGTTCCGGCTCACCGAGGCTTCGACGGCGTAGCGATGTGCGCGAAGAAAGGTGAGAAGCTCGATCGTCGTCAACTTCCAGCCTCCGTGAGAGTTACGCGAATTGTCGATTCCCGGGCGGCGCCGGCGACTAGCTGATGGAGGGTCCCAAATGAAGTACCTGTGCCTGATTTACGACGAGGAGCGCACGTTCGCCGCGATGTCGAAGGCCGAGATCGACGCGCTCATGAAGGAATACCGCGCGTTCAGCGACGGCATCCGGCAGTCCGGCCACTACATCGCCGGCCATCAGCTGGCGCCCGTGCGGTCGGCGTCGACCGTGCGCGTGCGCAACGGCAAGATGTCGGCCACCGACGGCCCGTTCGCGGAAACGAAAGAACAGCTCGGCGGCTACTACCTGATCGAGGCCGCCGACTTGAACGAGGCGCTGCAGATTGCGTCGCGCATTCCGTCCGCGCGCATCGGCAGCATCGAGGTGCGGCCGCTGCACGAGTCGCATCAGCAGGCCGGCGCGGCGTAGGCGGACCTGAAGGTCCGCCTCTACGTTCCTGTTGCGCCAACGCGCGTGTCTGGCGTCGACCCCATCGGACGTAGAGGCGGACCTTCAGGTCCGCCTTCGCTTCGCGATCGAATCGACCAGCCCTTCGCGCACGCTCGGAAACTTCGGCGACCACGCGCACGCGGTGCGCAGCTTCCGGTTCGAGATGCGCTGCGAGCGCGCGAGCGTGTCGCCGAGCGACCCGAGCAGGTGCGAGACCCACGACGGGGGAAAGCGCGGCTCCGGCGCGCCGACCGCGGCGGCGAGCGTCCCGAAGAACTCGCGCTTGCTCACCGGCTCGTCGTCGGCGACGTTGTAGATGCCGGCGGGCAGGTTCAGCGCCGCGACGACAGCGGATGCCGCGTCGTCGTGCGAGATCGAGGAGATGTAGGCGTCGGGCCCGAAGCCCGGCGCCCAGCCGCGACGCACGTTCGCGATCATCCCGTGCAGGAAGTCGCTGTCCGGCCCGTAGAAGAACGCGAACCGGAGCACGACGCCCTCGCGCCGGCTGCCGGTGAACGCCTGCGCGGCGCGCTCGGCATCGACGACCGCGCGGTTGTAGCGCGCCGGGCGGATGGGCGAGCTCTCGTCAATCCACCTGTCACCCGCGTCCTCGTAAATCGGCGCGAACGATTCCTGGACGTACCGCGTCGCGCCGCCGCTGGCCGCGGCGCGCGCGAGGTTCGCCGCCCCGATGCGCCGGATGCGGGCGTTCGCGCGCCACGCGCCGGGCATCAGCGCTTTCGATGCGGGGGGAATGGCGGTCGCCAGGTTGATCACCGCGTCGTGACCCACGACCGCCTGCCGCAGCCGATCGGCGTCGAAGAGGCTCACCTCGACAGGCTTCGCCCCGTACCGGGAGAGCGCGGCCCGCTTTTCCGGCGTGCGGACGATCGCCGTGATGGAATGGCCGGCGGACGCGAGCAGCGGAACGACGCGAGTGCCCACTACACCGGTTCCACCGGCGATGAAGATGTTCAACTACCGCTGTGCGGGACGTGGCTCGGATGACGGTGGCACGATGCTCTTGATGCGCATCGTCGTCACGAGATTCCCGTAGATCTCGTTGTTGTGGACGACATTCAGCATCAGCAGCGCCATGCGCGTGTTCCGCGTGACGCGGCCGTTCTCCTGCTGGATCTCGACGACCTGCGCGCCGTTCTCGTCGTTCAGCGAGGTGTAGGCGGGATCGCAATACGCAAACGAGTCGGTGAGCGCCTTCTGGAATTCCGCTTTCGTCTTGAGTGTCTTCTCGAGGTCGACGCCGGCGTTCGGGTTCTTCTCGCCCTTGGCCTGCGCGCACCACAGGAAGTTGTAGTTCGCGACGTGCGCCAGGTGCTGGCCGAACGTCCGCACCTCCTGCTGCGCCC
>DASQAX010000307.1:0-3168 GCA_035635535.1 Vicinamibacterales bacterium
TCGTCGCCGCGGCGGGCAACGCGGGCAAGCTTGCGGACGGCACGCCGGTCCTCGGTGGCATCGCCTCGCCCGGCAACTCGCCGTACGCGATCACCGTCGGCGCGACCAACACCTGGGGCACCGGCTCGCGTGACGACGACAGGGTGACGACCTACTCGTCGCGCGGGCCGACCAAGTGGGACAACAACGCGAAGCCGGACCTCGCGGCGCCGGGCAACAAGATCATCTCGCTCGAGGCGCCCGGTTCGTACATCCCGGCGCACTACCCGACCGAGCACATCGCGGGATCGGGCAACAACGGCTACCTCCGGATGAGCGGCACGAGCATGTCGGCGCCGATGGTCAGCGGCGCGGTTGCGCTGCTGCTGCAGGCGCAGCCGTCGTTGAGTGCGACGCAGGCGAAGTTCATCCTGCAGTCCGGCTCGACCTACATGGTGGACGCCGGCGTCTACGGCGCGGGCGCGGGCAACGCGAACTTCTGGACATCGCGCCAGGAGCAGGCCAACTCGGGTCTCCTCAACTCGTTGCTCAACCTGCTGCTCGACCGGTCGGGCGGCGTGTCGTTCTGGGACGACGGCCACCTGCAGACGAACCTGTACAACGGCAACGGCATCCGTCTTCTCAACATTCTGGAGCTGCCCGGCATCCTCCTCAACCCGAATCAGCTCGCGTGGGGCAAGTTGAACCTGGTCGGATTGACCAACGGGATCAGCGTCCTCTCGCCCAAGCGGATTCTCTTCGGCGACGTCTCCTATTGGACGGCCAACGAACACCTGGTCTGGGGAGACGACGTCTACTCGCCCGAGGGACAGCACCTCGTGTGGGGCGACAACGACACCACGGACGACTACCACCTCGTCTGGGGTGACGCGACCACGATTTCCGACAACGCGCGCTGATCACTCGAAGCGCACCAGAGATGGCAGCACCCCAGCAGCATTCATCCCGGCGCCCTGGAATCACCGCCCTCGACATTCACGTCGGGGCGGTGATTTTCTTCGGCTTCGGGGCCATCGCGCTGGCGCTCTATTCGATGATCGTGACGCCGCCGCCGCTGAGCACGCTCGTGTTCGCGGGGCTCGGCGTCGTTGCCGGCGCCGCCGCGGTGAAGATCCCGGGCGTGAACGCGCTCGTGTCGGCGTCGGACACGTTCTTCATCGCATCCGCGATGCTCTTCGGCCCCTCCACGGCGATGGTGGCGCTCGCGCTCGACAGCGCGGCACTGACGTACCGGCGCGGCTACAGCATGAAGCGACTGCTGTTCAACGGGGCGCAGCCGGCGTTGTCGCTCGGCGTTGCCACGTGGGTCTTCCAGGTGCTCGGCGGCGCGCCGCTCGACCCGTCCACGCCCATCACACAGACGATTGTGCCGCTGACCGCGCTGACGACCGTCTACTTCGGGCTCAATTCGGGCCTGCTCGCCGTCGCCATCTCGCTCGAGACGAACGCCCCGCTTGTGGCCGTGTGGAAGCGGCTGTGGCCGCTGTCGGTCAACTACGTCGCGGCCGCGTCCGCCGCCTTCTGCTTCGTCATCGTCATGCGCTCGGGCGGCGCGATGGCCGCCCTCGCGGTGGCGCCGCTCGTCGTCGTCCTGCACCTGACGCTGCGTTCGATCACGGGACGCCTGAGCGACGCCGAGCGATACGTGGAGACGGTGGACAAGCTGTATCTCTCCACCATCGAGACGCTGGCGACGGCGATCGAGGCGAAGGACGGCGTCACCTCGGACCACATCCGCCGCGTGCAGAAGTTCGCGATCGGCCTGGCCAAGGCGCTCGGCGTCACCGACGACAAGACGCTCAAGGCCATCAACGCCGCCGCGCTGCTGCACGACACGGGCAAGCTCGCAGTGCCCGAGCACATTCTCAACAAGCCCGGCAAGCTGACGCCGCTCGAGTTCGAGCAGATGAAGCTGCACGTCGACGTCGGCGCCGACATCCTCTCGGCGATCGATTTTCCGTATCCGGTGGTGCCGATCGTCCGCGCGCATCACGAGAGCTGGGACGGCAGCGGCTATCCGCGCGGGCTCAAGGGCGACGATATTCCGATTGGCGCGCGCATCCTGTCAGTCGTGGACTGCTACGACGCGCTGACGTCCGACCGTCCGTACCGGCCGGCGTTGACCGACGCCGAGGCGATGAAGATCATCATCGACCGCCGCGGGAAGATGTACGACCCACTCGTGGTGGACACCTTCATGAAGGTGTATCGCGAGATCGCCAAGGTAGTCGTGATGGAGCCGCTGCCTCACCAGGACGCGCTGTCGAAGATTGGCCGCGCCATCGCGGCGCCGCAGCCGCCCGCGGCGGCGGTGACCGAGATCCGCGGCGACGCGCCGGACGACCTGCTGGCGATCATCAGCCTGTCGCGCGCGCTCGGCGGCGAGGCGACCTTCGGCGACGCCGCCGTGCTGGCGACCACGTACCTCTCACGCATCGTTCCCGACACGACCTTCGCGTTCTACATTTGCGACGCCGCGTCGGGTCATCTCGTGGCGCGCCATGCGATGGGCGAGCACGCAGCCGCGCTGCGCGGCACGTCGATTGCGATGAGCGAGCGGCTCAGCGGATGGGTGGCCGCGTGCCGGCAGACGATCGCCAACTCGGACGCGGCGCTCGACCTCTACGATCGCGGCATCAAGCTGGGAAGCGCGCTGAGCGCGCCGCTCGTGGACGGCGAACGCGTGGTCGGCGTCTTCACCGCCTACGCGGCCGCGCCGCAGGCGTTCACCGAGGACCAGAGCCGGCTCGTCGAAATGATGGCGCCGCACCTCGGGCGCATCGTCGGCGCCGCGATGCGCACGGAACAGCGGACGCGCGACATCCAGGAGCCCCGCACGGCGGCTGCCGGAGCGCGCGACCTCCGCATCGTCCACAGCCGGTAGACGAATGGGTGTCAGACTGCTCTGGCTCCTGGCGGATCCTCCCCTAGCTCGCCCCTCGACCGAGCTCGAGCGAGAAGACGCGTTCTCGCCGATGTTCGGCATCAAGCGTGCGGCTGCGCCCGGCGAGCAGGTCCGACAGCCCGACCATGCCCACGAGCCGGCGCTCGGGGCCACGTTCGACGACAGGGAATCGCGTTAGCCCCGTCGACGCCATGCGGTGCACGATGGCCCGCAGCGGCTCGTCCGGATAGGCCACGATCGGCAGCGACTGCGCGACATCCCCA
>DASQAX010000308.1:0-18247 GCA_035635535.1 Vicinamibacterales bacterium
AGAACACCAGGGCCGCGGCGAGCGCCAGCACGAAGCCCGCGCGCGTCGCCGCCGATGAATCGAGAGGGGACGCCACGTCCCGAGCGGCTCGAGCGCATACGCGTCCTGCAGGCTCGGCGTGCCGGGAGAGAAGGCGTGGACGACGGCGGGCGGCAGCGGCGCCATCTGGAGGGCGATGAACGCGAGCGCCGCGATCACGGTGAAGTCGATCGAACGCGTCGCGGCCTCCGCGCCCACGCGCGCGCCGGACGCCAGGAAGAGCGCCGCCGCGGCGATGAGGCCGGGCAGGACGGGCCACGCGTACCGCCCGCCGATCGTGGCGAGCATGAACGCCGCCAGCAGCATCAGCGCCGCCGGCAACAGCGACGGCGAGCGACGGTCAGCTCGCGGCCGGCGCTTCCGCGTAATAGCTCTTGTACTGGTGGCCGTAGTACCGCGAGTAGTAGTAGCGGTTACGGTCGAAGTCAACGCGATTGAGGATAGCCGCAATCGCGCGCGGATGGCCCGCCTGCAGCGTCTCGATTGCACGCTCCGCGAGGCGCCAGCGCGTCATCTCGGCGCCGACGACGAAGCAGACCGAGTGCACGAGCGGGGCGAGTACGACGGCGTCCGTGACCGCGAGCACCGGCGGAGTATCGACGATCACCCAGTCGAACGGACCGGTCGTCAGCTGGTGGAGGAACGCGCGCATCCGGTCGGACGCCAGCAGCTCTGACGGGTTCGACGGCGTGTGCCCGGCCGTGATGACCAGCAGGTTCGGATCGCCGCAGCGCTGGACGACCTCGCGCATGCGCGCCTTGCCGCCGAGCAGCTCCGCGAGCCCGCGGTCGTTCGGCAGCCGCATCGCCTTGTGCAGGCTCGGACGCCGCATGTCGGCGTCGATCAGCAGGACGCGCGCGCCGCCGATGGCCAGCGCCAGCGCGATGTTGACCGCGGTCGTCGTCTTGCCCTCGAGCGGCTGGGTGCTCGTGATCGCGATCAGGTGCGTCGCGTCGGTGCCGCTGCTGGCGACGAGCGCGGTTCGCAGCGCGCGGAATGCTTCGCCGAAGTCGTGCGGCACCGGGCCCGACAGCAGCGGATGCCGCTCGCCGTGCACCTTCGGCACCAGGCCGAGGAAGTTCAGGTGGAGGCGCCACGTCACGTCCTCGGGCGTCTTCACCGTGTCGTCGAGATAGTCGATCGCGAAGGCCGCCGCGATGCCGATGCCCAGGCCGAAGAGCATGGCCATCATCCAGGCGCGGCGCGTGTTCGGCGTGAACGGCGCGCCCGGAATTTCGGCGCGGTCGAGCAGCCGGACGTTGTTCGCCCGGCTGTTGCTGACGACGCGCAGCTCCTTCTCACGCTGCAGCAGCGACTCGTACACCTGGCGGTTGCTCTCGGCCTCGCGCTGCAGCACCGAGTAGTCGATGCTCTTGCGGTTCAGGTCGGTCGCCTGCACCTTCTGGCCTTCGAGATCGACGGCGAGCTGCTTCTCCTCGGCCGCAGCGGCCTGGTAGTCCGCCTTGATCGCCGAGACGGTCTTTTCAATCTCGGCGTCGAGCTGCCGCTGCGCGTCCTCGATCTGGCCGTTGACGCGCTGGACGTCGGGATGCTTCTCGCCGTACCGCTCCTCGAGCCGCACCTTGTCGCGCTGGAGCTCGCCGATGCGCGTCTTGAGCTGCTGGACGAACGGGTTGGAGGCCACGACGCTGAGGCTCGCGCGATCCTTCGCGGCGACCACCTGGTTGTAGAGCGCTTCCTTCTGGATGCGGTTCATGCGCGCGCGCGAGGCGGCGTCGTTCACCTGGTTCAGCCGCGAGACGATGATGTTCTGGCGATCCTCGAGCGACAGCGCGTTCTGGTTCTCGCGGTACTCGGCGAGCATCCGCTCGCTCGCCTGCACGACGTTCTGCTGCTTGGCGACCTCCTCGGTCAGCCACTGCAGCGTCTTGTCCGAGTTCTGGAGCCGGAACTCGAGGTTCTCATTCACGTACTCCTCGGCGAGCACGTTCACCGCGCGCGCGGCGAAGTCCGGATCCGCGGCGACGAAGTACACGTCCACCAGCCGGCTGCCGCGCACGGGAACCACCTGGACGCGACCGAGGAACCCGTCGGCCTGCTGGTTGTCAGTGGGCCGCGCGGCCGCTCGCGGACGCGGCGCCGAGGCGTCGCCGCGGAACGGCGCCGTGACCTTGGCCTTGATATCGCCGATGACCTGGGTGAGGAACGGCGGCTTCGCGCCCTGTCCGTTGAATTCGGGCACCGTCTCGAGCTTCAGCCGCTTGACGGCGCGCAGCGCGAGGTCGCGTCCCTGCAGAATCTTGTATTGCGTCTGGTAGTACGGTTCCGGGTCGCTGTAGACCAGCTCCGGCTGCTTGAAGTCCACCTGCGCGGTGGTCTGCTCTTCGTCGATCTGGATGCGGGACTGCGCGCGATAGAGCGGCACCGTCGTGAACGTCTGGTACATCATGCCGCCGAGCACGAGCGTCGCGACGCCGGCCGACGCTTTCCAGTGCTTGATGATGATCGCCAGGCGGTCGAACAGGTGGACGTTCGGATCGGGACTGAAGAGGCCGGCGGTCTTGCGCGCGGCTGGTTGATGGACGGGTATCGAGCCGGGCGAACCAGCCGCAGGACCTGTCTGCGAGAGACCGCCGGGAGTGAACATCGCTATCTCGGGCTCTCCTGCGCCGTCACGGTCGTCGTCGTGCGGGCCACGTCGCTGCTCGCGGCAACGGCGGTCGCCTGCTCGAGCGTCGGGGCGAGCGTGTTGCCGAACGACGCGGTGACGGTCGACGCCGCGGCGGCCACCCGCAACTCGGTCTGCTGCACGTCGCCGCGTGCCATGGTGACAAACGGGCTTGCGGCGACGACCGATCCGTCGGCGCCGATCAACTCGACGACGTACGAGTTCGGCTCGAGGTCGACGAAGGAGAACTCGCCGCGTTCGTTCGCGACGGTGCGCGCAAGCACCTGGCCCGTGCGGATGTTGCGAAGGACCACGCGCGCGTACCGAATCGGCGTGTTCAGCGACGTGCGCGCGAAGCCGACCAACGCGTTCAACTTGCCGCCAAGTACGGTGACGGCGGCCGGCGTCACATACGAAACGTCGGGTCGCGCGTTGCCGAGAGCGTTCCGCAGGCCGTCGATCCGCGTCGTGTAGGCCGCATCCTTCAGGGGCGCGGCAGGCTGCGTGCGCGCATCGCCCCCGAAGCGCGCAGCGTCGATGGTCCTCGCCTCCAACACCGCCGCGGGAGCGTATCGCCACACGGACTGCACCCGGACCGGCCGGAATTGCGGCCAGCTCACGAGCGCCACCATCGCCAGGACGATGGCGGCCTGCACGCCTAGATGTGTGCGCCTCATGGAATTCCGAACCTATTTATCGTCCCCTGCCCAGGTTCGCAACAGGGGGTTGTGTGACTCGATATGACAATAAGGTAGAGATAGCGACATTCTGCGGGAGGCACTGAAAGTTGTCAATGGGGGATTGCCCAGATTTATCAAGTATTTAGCCGGGTCCCTCTACGAGAGAGCACGGCCACGGTCTCAATGTGTGCAGTATGGGGAAACATGTCCACGGGCTGAAGCGACACCACCTGGTAGCCAGCCCGGCAGATTCGGCCGAGCTCCGACGCCAGCGCCTCGGGGTTGCAGGACACATACACCGCCACCGCCGGCCGCAGCCGCCCGAAGACGTCGTCCAGCACCGCCGGCGAACACCCCTCGCGCGGTGGATCGAGCACGACGACGTCCGCGGCGCGCAGCGCCGCGAGCGCGGCCTCCACTCGCCGGGCCATGAACCGGCATCGCCCCTGCGCGGCAGCGTTCAGCTTCAACGCCGCCTCACCATCGGCGACCGCCAGGCGGTTTTCTTCGACCGCCACGACGTCGTGGCCTGCGGCCGCGAGCGGGATGGCGAACAGTCCGCTGCCGGCATACAGATCGAGCACGCGGGACGCCGGGTGAACGGCGTCGAGCACGAGCCGCACGAGGATGTCCGCCGCGAGCACGTTGGTTTGAAAGAACGCCGCCGGCGACATCAGGAACGACGCGCCCGCGACCTCTTCGCGCAGGCGGGTGGACCCGTGCAGGTGGCGCGTCGAGGGGCCGAACACGAACGCGTCCTCGCGGGCGTGCACGTTGAGATGCATGGACGTCGGCGGCGCCTCGTCGAGCAGCCGCCGGGTCGCGGCGCGCACGCCGCGGTCGCGATCGCCCGAGACGATGAGCGTCGCCATGATCTCGGGCGTGCGGCATCCCACCCGGACGGCGAGGCTGCGCAGCGTGCCACGCGCTCCATCAGCCGCCTGCAGCCCCGCCGCCCCGAAAGCATCGCGCGCGCGGAACGCGAAGACGTTGCCTCGGCCGTCGTGGACGGGGCACTCGACGACAGGGATGACGCGCCGGGAGCCGCGCGCGTAGTGCCCCATCGTCAACGTCGAGCCGTGCGACCCGAAGACGAAGTGCACCTTGTTGCGATAACCCCAGGGACGATCGAGCGGCGTTGCGGCGAGCGTCGGCCGCGCGGCCGGCGCATGCGGCACGACGGCGCGCACGAGGCGATCGACGAGCGCCGTCTTCAGGCGCAGCTGCTCGGCATACGCGATGTGCTGCCAGCTGCACCCGCCACACGGGCCGATGCCCGGCGCGGCATCGCTGCCGAAGTGCCGGCATGCGGGCGTGACGCGATGGGGCGACGCGCGCAGAACGTCGAGCAGGGTGGCAGCGGGGCGCCGGCGATTGGCGACACGAATGCGGACGCGCTCACCCGGGATGGTGAACGGCACCGCGATGCGGAGAGAGCCGGCGGTCGCCACGCCGTCGCCGTTGGCGTCGAGCGCCTCGATCTCGACGTCTGTGATGTGTCCACCGGGGAGCGCAGCGCGGCCGAGGACTTGCCCGCCGGAGCGCGAAGCGCGCAGGCGGGTCAACTCACGTTCAGCAGCTCGACGTCGAAGACGAGCGTCGCATTCGGCGGGATGACGCCGCCGGCGCCCTGCGACCCGTAGCCAAGGTCGGGCGGAATCGTCAGCGTGCGCTGGCCGCCCACCTTCATTCCCGCGACGCCCTGGTCCCAGCCGGGAATCACCTCCTGGCCCCCGAGGCGGAAGGTGAACGGTTCGTTGCGATCGCGCGAGCTGTCGAACTTGGTGCCCTTGTGATCGGCGCGCCCTTCGTCGTACAGCCAGCCGGTGTAGTGGACGGTCACGCGACGGCCCGACGTCGCTTCAGCGCCCGTGCCGGCCTTCACGTCCTGTTTCATCAGAGAGCGTCCCATGTTGCCTCCGCCGCAGGCGGCCACGACGCACGCCACGAGAAGAAGTGCAGCAGCTCTCATTGCTCACCCGCATACGTGATTGTCCAGATTCGACCACCGGCGTCATCCGACAGGTGCAGCGGCGGCGGTCAGCACGGCGGCTGCACGCATGCTGATGAGCAGCGCAGTCGCCAGGCGTGTCATCGGCTGATTATAGGTGGCACCGTGGTTGCTGAGATGGGAAGCGTGCAAGGGACGCATGTCGTGGTCGCGGGCGCCGGGTTGGCGGGTCTGACTGCGGCGCACGACCTCGCGCGCGCCGGCGCCACCATCACGCTGATCGACGCGCGCGACTACGCCGGCGGCCGCGTCAGGACGATTCGCGAGTTCGCGTCGGGCCAGCACGCGGAGCTTGGCGGCGAGTTCGTCGAGCCCGAGCACAAGGCGCTGCTCGCGCTGTGCAAGGAGTTCGGGCTGCGGCTCGTGCGCGTGCTGCGCAGCGGGTTCACGCACCGCTTCCGCGACGAGCACGGGACGTATCACCTCAGTCGCACCGCCCCGTGGGACGCGCTCGCCGACGCGCTCGCACCGCTCGTTCGCCGCTACACGCTGGCCGGCGGCGAGACCACCGCAGACAGCATTCGCGAGATGGCGACGCTGTCGCTGGACGAGTACCTGCGGCAATCGAGGGCGCCCGCGGATCTCTACCCGATGGCGACGGCGCTCCGCGGATTTTTCCTCGCCGACCCGAAAGAAATCTCGGTGCTGCCCGTCGTCGAGCAGATCGCGAAGGGTGGTTCCCCTGCGCAGGTCGAGCTCTATCGCATCGGCGGCGGCAACGGCCAGCTCGTCGACGCACTGGTCAGCGCGACGCCGGCGCGGCTGCTCCTGCGCCATGTCATCCGCGCGGTCGCGCACGCCGTGGATCGCGTGGTCGTGAGCGTCACCGACGCCGGCGGCCTCACGCAGCTCATCGAAGGCGATTACCTCGTGATGACGCTTCCCGCCTCGACGCTGCGTGACGTCGAGATCCGTCCGGCGCTGCCCGAGGACCAGCAGCACGCGATCCAGCGCCTGCCGTACGGCCGCACGACGAAGGCGCTCGTCCAGAGCTCGAGCGCGCTGTTCGGGTTGCGTCACGCGCGCGCGTTCGCCACCGACAGCGGGATCGGCACGTTCTGGGACGCGAGCGAGGAGCAGGGAAGTGCCGCATCGATCGTGGCGTTTCTCGGGGGCGGCTCCGCGAGCGGTGTGCTGCGCGAGTCCGCCGCCGCCGGCGGCGGCGCGCTGCTCTCCGAGTTGTGCTGGCTCGGGATGAGCCGGGCGCCGGTGACGGCCGTGCACGTCGCCGACTGGACGGCCGACCCGTGGGCGCGCGGCGGCTATGCGTTCTTCGACCCGGGCTTCGACCCGGCGTGGCGGCCGCTGCTCGCCCGGCGCGCGGGACGCATCGTCTTCGCCGGCGAGCACACGAGCGAGCGGTGGCAAGGGTACATGAACGGCGCCGTCGAATCCGGCCAGCGCGCCGCGCGCGAGCTTCGGCACGTTGCCGGACCCTGACCATCACAAAAGTACTCTTCGCGTTCTTCGCGCCCTTCGCGCCCGTCGTGGTTCGCGCAGCAGAAGGTGCTGGATTACCTTACCCGCGTCATCTATAAGGTCCTCATGACAGGCAGACTGCTGTGCGCCGCTGCGATTGCGGTGGCGACGCCGTGGAGCGGCGCGGACGCGCAATCGCGATCCCACGAGCTGAAGCTCGAACCCGCCAACATCCATTGGGGCTATTACGACCCGAAGATCCCGCCGGTGCTCCGCATGGCCTCCGGCGACACCGTCGTCGTGGAGACGATGGTGGCACGCGGGCTCGAACGTGTCCGGCTTGCCGGCGTCCGCGAGGACGAGATCCCGCAATCGCTGAAGGTGGTCGAGCAGAACGTGACGACCCGCGGTCCCGGCGCGCATCCGATGACGGGACCAATCTTCGTCGAAGGCGCCGAGCCGGGCGATTCGCTCGAAGTTCACGTTCAGCGCATCGAGCTGCTGCACCCGTGGGGCGTGACGGCGTTCCTGCCGGGCGGGGGAACACTGCCCGAGGACTTCCCCTACAACGGCCTCAAGCTCGTTCGGATCGACGAGCGGGCTGGCACCGCGCAGTACGCCCCCGGGGTCACGCTGCGGCTCGCGCCGTTCTTCGGCTCGATCGGCGTCGCGCCGCCGGTCCTGCAGGGGCGGATCTCCAGCACGCCGCCCGGGCCGCATGGCGGCAATCTCGACAACAAGGATCTCGTTGCCGGATCCGTCCTCTACCTGCCTGTCAACGTCGCCGGCGGCCTGCTCTCGATCGGCGATGGTCACGCGCTGCAGGGGGACGGGGAAGTGTCCGGGACGGCGCTCGAGACATCGTTGAGGGGCACGATCCAGGTGATCCTGCGAAAAGGCATGCGACTCAACTGGCCTCGCGCCGAAACGCCGACGCACTACATCACGATGGGATTGAGCGAAGATCTGGATCAGGCCTCGAAGCTCGCGGTCAGGGAGAACCGGGACGAGGCGTATCTTCTCTGCTCGCTTGCCGCGGACCTGCACGTCACGCAGACGGTCGACGTGACCAAGGGCGTTCACGCCATGCTGCCGAAGTCGATCTTCCGTTGATTGGGATTTGGGATTCGGGATTCGGGATTTTCTAGCAGGAGGTACTTGTGGCTGTTCGCCGCGGCGTTGTCATCGTCCTCACCCTGATTGCGCTGGCCGTGATGGTGTCGTTTGGCGGCGTCGTCTTCCTCTATCTGCTGATCTCGCGCGGTCCTTCCATCCAGGACGATTCGACGCTCGTGCTGCGGCCGGGCGGCGCGCTGCAGGAGACGCTGCCGGACGACGTCGTGGGACAGCTGATGGCACGCGACACGATGACCGTGCGGAGCTTCGTCGAGAGCCTGCGCCTGGCGAAGCGCGATCCGCGCATCACCGGCGTCCTCCTCATGCCCGCGTCGCTCGAGTCGCCGTTCTGGGGCAAGGTACAGGAGCTGCGCGACGCGGTGCTCGACTTCCGCAAGTCGGGGAAGGTGGTCGTCGCGTTTCTCGAGTTCGGCGGCGACCGTGAGTACTACCTGGCGACCGCGGCGGACCACGTCTACCTGCTGCCGACGAGCGCGCTCGACCTGACCGGCGTCGCGTCGTACGAAGTGTTCCTGCGCGGGACGTTCGACAAGCTCGGCGCCTACCCGGACTTCCTGCAGATCGGCGCGTACAAGACCGCCGTCAACCAGTTCACGCAGAAATCGTTCACGCCGGCGCACCGCGAGATGACCGAGTCGCTCAACAGCGACATGTACGAGCAGCTGGTGCGCGGCATCGCGTCGGCGCGCAGGAAGACCGAGGCCGAGATGCGGCAGCTGCTCGACCAGGGTCCGTTCCTGCCGGAGGACGCGGTGCGGCTGGGCCTCGTGGACGGGCTGGCGTACGACGACCAGCTCGACGACCGCGTTCCGCAGCTGCGGCAGGCCGGCGAGATGCGGCGGGTGGACGGCATCGACTACCAGCGCGTCACGGCGCGGTCGCTCGGCGTCCGGCCGGCGTCGCGCATCGCGGTGCTCTACGCGTCGGGCGTGATTGCATCGGGCAAGAGCGGCTACGACCCGGGCACCGGCACGGTCGTCGGCTCCGACACGTTCGTCGAGCAGCTGCGGCGGCTTCGCGACGACGACACCATCCGGGCCATCGTGCTGCGCGTGGACAGCCCCGGCGGCTCGTCGGTCGCTTCCGACGTGATGTGGCGCGAGCTGATGATCACGCGGGACCAGAAACCGTCGCGGCCGCTGGTGACGTCGATGTCGGATCTCGCGGCGTCGGGCGGGTACTACATCGCGGTGCCCGGACAGGTGATCGTCGCGCAGCCAGGCACGCTCACCGGCTCCATCGGCATCTTCGCCGGCAAGTTCGTCCTCGACGGCACGCTGAACAAGGTGGGTGTCACGACCGAGACGGTCAAGTCGGGCAAGAACTCCGACATCTTCTCGCCGTTCGCGCGCTTCTCACCCGAGGAGCGCATGAAGGTCGCCGGGTACATGGACGGCTTCTACAAGAACTTCGTCGCGAAGGTCGCGGAAGGCAGGCACTCGACGCCCGAGCGGATCGACGCCGTCGCGCAGGGGCGCGTCTGGACGGGCGCGCAGGCGAAGGAGCGCGGCCTCGTGGACGCGCTCGGCGGGCTCGACACCGCCGTGTCGATCGCGAAACAGCGCGCGCACATCCCGGCCGATGAAGAGGTGGAGCTCGTGGTGTATTCGCCGCGGCGCAGCATCTACGAGGCGCTCACGCAGCTGGGCCGATCCTCGTCGGCGTTCGCGCCAGCTTTCGCCCGCTATGCGGGCTACGGCGTGGCAGGCGAGGCGGCCGCGGCGCTCGTCGCGCCGGTCACGATCTTCCGTCGCGGCGAGCCGCTCGCGTTGATGCCGTTCACCTTCGTCCGATGATCATCGGGCAACCCGGATGACGCGATGGGTGTTCGAGCGGGCCAGCCAGCTCTGTGGAAGCTTAAGCGACGTCTTTCTCTACGCCGCGGCCGCAGTGACTCCCTTGAATGAGGTGCGCGAGGGGGTGAGACAGTACTGGGCTGACTGGGATGGCGAAGGCAAGTTCGGCACAACGCCGTTTCCCTGGGAGCAGGACCTGCTTGCCCGGTTCGTCAGCGACGGGCAGGGTGAACGCGTCTTGATCGTGGGATGTGGCAGCTGCAGGGACGCGATTCCACTGTTGCAGCGTGGATGCACGGTAACGGGGGTCGATCCGGCTGAGGAGGCACTCGAGCGCGGCCGCCGGCGACTCGCGGAGCTGGGGTACGCTCCGAGACTGGACTGCGCATTCTTTGAAGACTGGGAACACGACGCCGTCTTTGACGTGTGCTGGTTTTCGTGGTTCGTCTACAGCCATATGCCGGATTCACGGCGCCGGATCCAGGCGCTGCGCAAGGCCGCGCGCTGTCTGGCGCCTGGCGGCCGAGTGGTGCTCTGTTACATGAACCAACGTGTGGTCAGCCGCGCCGCCGCCCTGGGCAGGCGCATTGGAAATATGTGGGGCAGACCCGAGTGGCGCCTCGAAGACGGAGATGTGCTGACCCGTCTTCCAGGGAAGCGCGTGCCGCGGTACGACCATCGCTTTACGCTCGACGAGATCCAGGCGGAAGCCAACGCGGCGGGGCTTCACCTCGCGTACGTGCTCACCCCGATCGTTGTACTCAAGCCGGACGACTGAGCGGGCGGATCAGGTTTCAGCGCGTCCATTACGCGCCGGTGATCCGGCGGGCGACGTCCGAGTTCACCTGGATTTTCATCCCCTGCTTCGCCTTCGACATGTAGGAGGCGAAGAACAGCTCGCGCTGCTCGTTCAGGAGCTGCGTGCGGAAGCTTTCCTTCGCCTGCCGCACCGCGTCGGGCGTCACGTCCTGGCGCTCGGCGACGCGCACGATCACCGATCCGTTGGCCGTCGCGATTGGCTCGCTCACGCCGGCGGAGGGAAGACCGAACGCGACCTTGTCGACCTCGGGGCTGACGCCGATGTCGGGCAGCGGCGATCCGCGCGCGATCAGCTGCGTGTCCTTCGCCTCGAGCCCCTGCGCCTTGGCGGCGGCGGCGAAGTCTTTCGCGGCTCTCAGCGCGCTGGCGATTTCACCCGCGCGCTGCTTGCTCAGGTCGGCGGCCTTCACCTTGATCACGTCCTCGCGCACGCGGTCCTTCACTTCGTCGACCTTCGGGACGTACGGATCGAGCTTGCCGGTCGTCGCGATGTAGACGGGGCCGCGCGGCGACTGCAGCGCCTTGCTCACCTCGCCGTCCTTCAGCTGGAACGCCTGCGCGGCGACCTCCGGCGCGGGCCCGAGCGTCGGGATCGGATCCTCGCGGGCGAAGAAGCCCGATTCGGCCACGGTGACGCCCGCTTCCTTGCCGACGGTGTCGAGATCGGCCGGCTTGGTGATGCGCGCGTCGAGGTCGCGCGTGCGATCCGTCATCTGCTGCTCGACGCGCTGCGCCTGCAGCGTCTGCTGGATTTGCGTGCGCGTCTCGTCGAGCGTCCGCGTCGCCGCCGGCTTCTTGTCCACGACCTTGATGATGTGGAAGCCGAACTGCGACTTGACGAGATCGCTGATCTGCCCGGGCTGCATCGCGAACGCGGCCTGCTCGAACTCGGGGACCATGCGCCCTTTCGGGAAGTAATCGAGGTCGCCGCCGGTGGCCTTCGACCCCTCGTCCTCGGAGTACTTCTTCGCGAGCGCCGCGAAGTCCGCTCCGGGCGCCTTGGCCTGCTTCAGGACGTCTTCCGCCTGCTTGCGGACCGTGGCTTCATCCTTCCCCTCGGTCTTCAGCAGGACGTGGCTGGCGCGCACCTGCTCGGGAGTCTGGAACTGCTGGACGTTCGAGTTGTAGTAGCTCTCGATGTCCTGCGGGGTGACCGTGGTCCGCGAGCGCAGCTGATCGCGATCGATCAGCAGGTAGCGGATCTTCCGCTGCTCGCCCTTGCGGTATTCGGCCTGGTGCGCCGTGTAATACGAGTTGATGTCGGCGTCGGTGACCGTCACCTTGTCGCGGAACTTGTCCGCCGTGATCGCGACGACCTGCAGCTTGACCTTTTCGTTGCGGTTCTTGTACTCGCGCTCCACGTCGGCGTCGGTCACCGCGAGCCAGCCCGTGACCGCCGAGCGCAGCTTGTCGATCATCATGCTGCGCCGGAGGTTCTCCTCGAAGTCGCCCTTGTTCATCGGCGGGTTCTGCGACATGAGCAGCTGCTCGTAGCGCGCCTCGCCGATGAAGCGGCCGTTTTCCTGGAGCGCGGGGATCGAGAAGATCTGCTGCGCGAGCTCCTCGTCGCTGACGCGGAGGCCCTGGCGCTCGGCCTCGGCGAGCGCGGCCTGTTCGTCCACCATCTGCTGGAGGATTTGCTGGTCGACGCCAAGCTGGCGCAGCAGTTGCTCGTTGATGCTGCCGCCATACTGCTGTTGATACGCCATCATCTGGTTCTGATAGCGGCGCTGGTAGTCGAGGCCCCGGATGTCCCTGCCGTTGACCGTCGCGACCACGTCCGAGGCCGACGCGGTGCCGACCTGCGTCGTGTCGAGGAAACTCGGGATGTAGAACGCGATGAATGTCAGCACCACCAGCCCCAGGCTCCACTTGAGCCAGTTCCGGTGCCGGCGCATCCGGTCGAGCATCGTCATGGTCTAATTCCTCAGTGGGTGTTGAAGCCTCTCATCGTACGCCATGACGCCGACGAGCCGCAATGGTTTCCGTGGTATATTTGTCCGGATTAGAAGGACTTAGCGCCCCCGCCCTGTTCAAGCGGTGACACCTATCTCCGCCAAGTCTGACCTCCCCGAGCCCGCCGGGCGCCGTACACGTCGTGCCGATCTTGCTGCTCGCCTGAAGGGCCGCGCGCGCACCCTTCGCACGCAACTCGAGCGCCGCGATACGCTGCTCGAGGCCATTCGCGAGGCCAATGCGACGCTCGACCCGAAGAAGGTGGCGCTGTGGCTGGTGCACCAGGCGCGGTCGTGGATTCCATCGCCGTGCTGGGTCGTCGTCTCCCGTGATTTGAAAGGCGACCTTGCTGTGATCGCTGACGAAGGATTGACGCCGAACCTGACCCCGAGCATCTGGATGGCCGCGCAGTGGGTGATGCGGCACGGGACGGAGCTGCTGTCCAGCGATCTCGCCAAGGACAGTGGGAAACCGGGCGTCGCCGGCAGCGCGGTCGCGTTCCCGCTGGTCTGCCGGAACCGCACGGTCGGCGTCCTGATCGGCCTCGACCCGTTGCCGTCGGCCGCGACCCCGGTGCTCGGCCCGGCCCTGTCGCTGGCGATTCGGTCGGTGCTCGAGCCACCCGCCATTGCGATAGACAACGCGCTGACGCTTCAGCGCACCGAGGCAGTTTCGGTCACGGATGACCTGACAGGGCTGTACAACTCGCGGTATCTCAACCTCGTTCTGCGTCGCGAATCGAAACGCGCTTCCCGCAGCGGCCGTCCCCTGTCGCTGCTGTTCATGGACCTCGACGGTTTCAAGTCGGTCAACGATACCCACGGCCATCTTGCTGGCAGCAAAGCGCTTGTCGAGGCGGCGGTCATCATCCGCGGCAGCGCCCGCGAGACCGACGTCGCGGCACGGTTCGGTGGCGACGAATTTTCAGTGATCCTGCCGGATACAGGCCGTGAGGGCGCGGTTTCCGTTGCCGAACGTATCCGGGAGCGGATCAACGCCTGCGAGTTCCTGGCGTCGGACGGTTTATCCATCCATCTCACCGCGTCTATTGGGGTTGCGACCCTGCCGGACGTTGCCGCTTCGGCCGAAGAACTATTGAAAGCCGCAGATGTGGCGATGTACAGGGTCAAGGACGCGGGGAAGAACGGGATTCACATAGCACAGGAGGCTTCGGCCTTCTAAGGAGTTTTCGACTTTGGCTCTGGGCTCGTTTTTCTCCCTGTTTTCCAGCGATCTCGCGATCGACCTCGGCACGGCGAACACCTGCGTCTACGCTCGTGGCAAGGGCATCGTCGTCAACGAACCGTCGATTGTCGCGATCAACAAGATCAACGGCCGCGTCGAGGCGGTGGGCAAGGATGCCAAGGAAATGCTCGGCCGCACGCCGGGCAACATCGTCGCGATCAAGCCCATGAAGGACGGCGTCATCGCGGACTTCGAAGTCACCGAGAAGATGCTGACCTACTTCATCAAGAAGGCGCACAACCGCAACGTGTGGGTGCGCCCTCGCATCGTCATCGGCGTTCCCTCGGAGATCACCCAGGTCGAGAAGCGCGCCGTGAAGGACAGCGCGTATCGCGCGAAGGCGAGCGAAGTGCACCTCGTCGAGGAAGCGATGGCCGCGGCCATCGGCGCGGGCATGCCGATCACCGAACCGTCCGGCAACATGATCGTGGACATCGGCGGCGGCACGACCGACATCGCCGTCATCTCGCTCGCCGGCATCGTCTACAGCAAGGCGGTGCGCGTGGCGGGCAACGAGATGGACGAGGCGATCATCCAGTACATCAAGAAGACGTACAACCTCCTCATCGGCGAGCGCACGGCCGAGCAGATCAAGATGGAGATCGGCTCCGCGTTCCCGCTCGAGGAGAAGATGACGATGGAGATCAAGGGACGGCACCTGATCGAGGGCGTGCCGAAGACCATCACCATCAGCGACGAGGAGATTCGGGAAGCGCTCGCCGAGACCGTCAACGTGATCGTCGACGCCGTGCGCGTGGCGCTCGAGCGCACGCCGCCGGAGCTGTCGGCCGACATCGTGGACCGCGGCATCGTGCTCACCGGGGGCGGCTCGATGCTCAAGAACCTCGACAAGCGGCTGCGCGAGGAGACGGGGCTGCCGCTGGCGATGGCGGAGGACCCGCTGTCGTCGGTCGTGCTCGGCGCGGGCAAGATGCTGTCGGACTTCAACCTGCTCCGGAAAATTTCGATTGATTAGGCGGGCCGTAAAGGCCCGCCCTACGAAGGTGGGTTTAGTAATTGGTTTTCTCGCCCGTGTAGGGCGCCCCTTTACGGGGCGCCGACGCTGACATGGCTGTCATCGACATCCGCCGCCGTACCGGTTATCTCTTCCTCGCGGTGATCGTCGGCCACGTGATCCTCATCTCCACGCAGGTGACGACCAAACGTGGCGTGCCGATGCTCGAGGCCGCGGTGTTCGGCGTCTTCTCCGAGGTGCAGCGCGCCGCCAACGGCGTGACGATGGGCGTGCGCGGCACGTGGCAGAACTACTTCGCGCTGCGCCAGGTGCGCACCGAGAACGAGCAGCTGAAGCAGCAGCTCGGCGAGCTGCGCGTGCGGCTCCAGGAAGAGCGGAACCTGGCCCAGCAGTCGCAGTCGCTGCAGAAGCTGCTGGACCTCAAGGCCAGCACCACGCTGATGACTACGGCCGCCGGCGTCATCGCGGGCGGCGCCAGCCCCGAGTTCCGCACGATCACGATCGACAAGGGGACCCGCGAGGGGCTGCGTGCCGACATGGCTGTCATTTCACCGGCGGGGATTGTCGGACGCGTCATCCAGCCGAACGCCCGGGCGGCGAAAGTTCAGCTGCTGATCGATCGCAATGCGGCCGCCGGCGTGTTGATCGAGCGGACGCGCGCGCAGGGCGTCGTCGTGGGGACGGGCGCAGACGAGCTGCGGATGGATTACGTGGCGGGGACGGCCGACGTGAAGGCCGGGGACGTGGTGGTGACGTCGGGAATCGACGGCATTTACCCTAAGGGCTTTGTCATAGGTCAGATACAATCAGTAAGCAGGGGTGGTGGGCAGTACAGTGCGATCGTGATCCGGCCGGCCGTCGATTTCACCGCGCTCGAGGCGGTGCTGATTGTGCTCGCGCCGCCTCCTGCGGCTGCTGACAGCGGTGGGCTCGCTGCGACACGCGGTAAGGCGGGCGCGGACCAGGATCGCGAGTGAAGATCGCCGGCGTCCTGGTTGCGATAGCTCTGGCGCTGGCGTTGCAAACGAGTCTCGCGCGATTCGTCGTCGGCGGCACCGCCGCCCTGGATCTGGTGCTGGTCGTGGTGGTCTACGTGGCGCTGACCACCGGGCCGGCGACGGGGATGCTCGCGGGAAGCATCGCGGGGATCATCCAGGACGCGCTGTCGAGCGGCACGGTCGGCATCGGCGGCCTGGCGAAGGCGATTGTCGGATTCGCGGCGGGAGTGATCGGCCAGCAGTTCATCGTCACGGCGGCGTTCCCGCGGTTCGTGATGTTCGTGGCCGCCACGGTGGTGCACGCGGCGCTGTTCATGGGAATGTACGTCGTGCTCGGGTTGAAGGAGTTTCCGTCGCCGTGGGCGGCGGTGCTGAGCCAGGCGCTGGCCAACGCGGTGGTCGGCATCATCGCGTTCGCGATCATCGAATCGCTCCCGGGTGCAATCGAGCGCAGGAAATATCGACGTTCGAAACGGTAAAGAATCGGTAGTGTAGGGCGGGCCCTTTGTAGTGTAGGGCGGGTCCTTTCGGACCCGCCAGATCAGATATGGCAATACAGGAAGATCGCCGGCGGATTACCACGAGGCTGACCGTGTTGCAGGTCGCGTCTGTGGCCGTGTTTGCCGCGCTGTCGATCAGCTTCTGGTTTCTTCAGATCGTCGAGAACGCCCGGTACGAGGAGATGGCGGCGAACAACCACCAGCGGACGCTCGCGCTGCGCGCGCCGCGCGGCGTGCTGTACGACCGCAACGGCCAGGTGCTCGTCGAGAACCGCAACTCGTTCACGATCTCGATCCTCCGCGAGCACACCAAGGATCTCGACCGCACCGTCCGGATGCTCTCGGAGGTGGCGGGGCTCGACGTCAACGACGTGCGCGCGATCGTCGCGCGGCACCGCTCCGAACCGAGCTACCGTCCCATCGTGATCGTCGACGATGCCTCGCTCGCGCAGGTGGCCGCCATCGTCGCGCGACGCCTCGACTTCGAGTTGCCGGACGTGGTCGTGGAAGAGGTGCCGACGCGCCAGTACCCGACGGAAGGCATCGCGGCCCACCTGTTCGGCTACGTCGGCGAGGTGAACGACGCGATGGTCGCCGCCGACGAGAGCCTGAAGAGCGGCGATCTGGTCGGCCAGGCCGGCATCGAGAAGATCTACAACCCGATGCTGATGGGGAAGGACGGCGCCAAGGTGGTCGTCGTCAACAGCCTCGGCCGCGAAATCCGCACGCTCGAGGAAGTGGCGCCGACGGAAGGCAAGCGCCTGCAGCTGACGATCGACTACGACCTGCAGAAGGCGGTCGACGACGGGTTCAAGGTGGCGCGCGTGGCGCGCCTGACCAACGCGGGTGCGGCCATCGTGCTCGATCCGAACACGGGCGAAGTGCTGGCCTACTCGAGCGAGCCCGCCTTCGATCCCAACGCCTTTGCCGCCGGCATCGACCGCGCCACGTGGGCGTCGCTGACGAGCGACGACCAGCGGCCGCTCAACGATCGTGCGCTGCAGGGGCGCTATTCGCCCGGATCGACGTTCAAGATGGCTGTGGCGCTGGCGGGACTGCAGGAAGGCGTCATCACACCCGACTTCAAGGTGAACTGCGTGGGCGGAGCGAACTTCTACGGCCGCGTCTTCAAGTGCTGGCGGAGAGGCGGCCACGGCACGACGGATCTGCGCCACGCGATCGAGCAGTCGTGCGACGTCTACTTCTACACCGTCGCGAACATTCTCGGCATCGACAAGATCAACAAGTGGGCGACCGCGCTCGGCCTCGGCGTGAAGAGCGGCATCGATCTGCCGAACGAAGTGACCGGCCTCGTGCCCTCCACCGAATGGAAGCGCGAGAAGATGCACGAGAAGTGGTACGCGGGCGAGACCATTTCCGTCGGCATCGGCCAGGGACAGGTGTCGGTCACGCCGGTGTCGATGGCCGTCTACGCGGCGACGCTCGCCAACGGAGGCACGCGCGTCACGCCGCATCTGCTCAAGGCGGTGGACGAGGGCAACGGCTGGAAGCCGGTGGCGGCGCCCGAGCCGCAGTCGAAGGTGGAGGTCGATCACGACAAGCTGCAGGCGATTCGCGACGGGATGTGGGGCGTCGTCAACGGCGGCGGCACCGGGAACCGCGCGCGCGTGCTCGGCTTCGACGTGGCCGGCAAGACCGGCACCTCGCAGGTGATCTCGAATGCGGGGCGCGTCGCTGCGGCGCGGTCGGGGAAGGACCTGCGCGACAACGGCTGGTTCGTCTTCTTCGCCCCGCGCGACAACCCGGAGATTGCCGGCATCGTCTTCCTCGAGCACGGCGTCCACGGTCCGAACGCCGCCAGGGTGGCGCGGCATATCCTGTCCACGTACTACGCGAAGAAGCTCGGCAAGCCGCTGCCGCCGCCGCCGACGCCGCAGGACATGCAGTTCGACTTTTCCGATCCGTACGGCCCCGGCCACATGCAGGGCGTCGAGCCTGAAACCGACGAACCCGTCAACGTCACGAACTGAGATGCTCGAACGAAGGCTCTACTACCACATCGACTGGGCGATGATCGCCGG
>DASQAX010000309.1:0-10998 GCA_035635535.1 Vicinamibacterales bacterium
CGCTCCATGTAGGTGCGCACGGGCACGACGCGGCGGCGTCCGAACGAGTCGTACACCTCTTCCTCACGCTGGACGATGCCGGAGCGCTGGTGAGGCGTGAACATCACCGTGCCGGTGACGATCAACGGGTTCTGATATTCCTCGCCGATCTTCTTCCAGTACTCGACGTCCGCGAAGATGTGCTCGTACGGCTCGAGGTCCTTGGCGTCCTTGATTGCAGCGGGCTTGTCGGGCGTCGCGGCCTGGGGCGCCTCGCCCCGCGACTCGGTCTTCGCCTCCGCCTTGCCTTCCTTGCCTTCTTTGCTTTCCTTGCCTTCCTTGCCTTCGCGCCCCTCGGCGCCCTCGGCTGCGGGAGCGGGCTTCGGGGGCTCGGCCTTCACGGCCTTCACCTCCGGCGTCCCCGGCGCTTCCGTCGCGACGTCCATCAACGGCAGCACGTCGGTGTCGATGACACGCAGGTCCGACTTGGTGCGCAGCTGGCTGCGAAGCAGACGCGTGGTCTCGAGGTTGCCATCCACGTCGTCGGTGCCGCCCGCGATGAAGCCCGCGACCAGCACGCGCTGGAACGCCGACACGTCGAGCTTCGGCTTGATCGGCGTCTCGATCGGAATCTCGTAGTAGTTCGTGCAACCCGCGATGAAGAGGATTGCGGCGACGCTGCTAAGGATTCTGGTTGCCGGGGTCATCCTGCGTATCCTTGCGAGTCGTCCGGTCATTGATTTCCTTGAACAGCTCGTAGTTCTGTTTGATGAGCGCGTTGTTCGGCTCGATCTCGAGCGCCTTTTCGTACGCGACGCGGGCTTTCTCGAGGTCCCCTTCGTGCTCGTATGCGATCGCGAGGTCGTTGTACGCCTCCGCGTACTTCGGGTCGATCTGCGCCGCGCGCTGCCACCGGTAAATGGCTTCCCGCCAGAGGCCGCGCTGGGCGACCGTGATGCCGAACTCGACCTGTTTTTTCGCGTCCGACCGCGCGTCGGCCGCCAATGGCGCCGCCGTGGCCCCGAGGAGCAGGAGAATCGTCAGGACGCGGGTACGCATGGAGAAGTGCCTCAATATACGCCAACCGCTTGCCTCGCCGAAGCGCAAAGCGCGGGGGAGTGCCGCACCGGCGCGCGGAGCGCGAAGGCGGGTTGAGCAAGGCATATGCCACGGAATTCCTGCTGAAAACGTCTGCTTCGGCGGCAATATGCCTCGTACCACCGTCACCCGTTTCGTGCGGTGTCCACTGTTTCGCAACACGTGTGACTCATTCGAGAGGCTCGACGAGCAGACGGCGAGACCGCCGGGCGTCGCGAATGGACGCGCTATAATCGCCGTCGAGGTCGGGCGCGCGGGCGCCATCGAGGTAGTGTCATGTCGCCCGATGAAGCCGTTGCGCTCTCGTTTGCCGTCCTTTCCGACCTTCCGCGCACCGGTCTGACCGACCGGCTTCGCGCCGACGATCCCCATCTTCTCGAACGCGCGCGTGCCCTGCTGCCGCAGGCGCATGCCGTTCGCGCGGCTGCCGCCAGCCGCGGGATCCGCACAGTGGCCTGGAACGAGCCCGCGTTTCCCGCCGCGCTGCTGACGCTGGGCGATCTGCCGCCCGCGCTCTGGTTTCGCGGCGAGCTCGATGCGCTGACCGCGCCGGCAGTCGCGATCGTCGGCTCGCGGGCCGCGTCAGCCGTGGCCATCGAGACGGCCACGCGAATCGCCAACGATCTCGCCTCGCGCGGCATCACCGTGGTGAGCGGCCTCGCGCGCGGGGTGGATTCCGCGGCACACCGTGGCGCGCTCGAAACGGGGCGAACCGCCGCGGTCCTCGGGTCGGGATTGGATCGCATGTATCCCGCCGAGCACGAGCCGCTCGCGGCGCAGATCGCCCGCGACGGCATCGTCATCAGCGAGTACCCGCCCGCGACGCCTCCGCTGCCGCTGTTCTTTCCGATGCGCAACCGCCTGATCAGCGGACTGTCGCGCGCGGTCGTCGTGATCGAGGCCAACGAGAAATCCGGCTCCCTGATCACGGCGGCCTGTGCGCTCGAGCAGGGGCGCGACGTGATGGCGGTTCCCGGCAACGTCCTGAGCGGGCGCAATCGCGGCGCGCACGCCCTCATCAGGGACGGGGCGAAGATTGTCGAATGCGCGGACGATATCGTAGAAGAGCTGTGGGGGTCGGCGGGTTTCCACCACCGCCAGCAAACCGCACTAAGTTCAGCGTCGACAGAGGTTTCGGCGGATCCAATCGTTTCGCGTATGCAAGCCGGCGAGGCCTACGACGTGGACGGGCTTGCCGCGGTGTCAGGGCTCGAACACGTGCGCCTGCTGCCGCGATTGCTCGACCTCGAATTGCAGGGCCGCGTCCGTCGAGTCGGCGGCGGCCGTTTCATGCGCTGCGGATGAACGTGCTAGTGTGAATTGATTTTGAGTCGATGGCCAAGCCACTAGTGATCGTCGAGTCGCCGGCGAAGGCGAAGACGCTGGGCCGCTTCCTCGGGTCGAAATACCGGGTCGAGGCGAGCTACGGCCACATCCGCGATCTGCCCGAGTCGGCCGCCGAGGTCCCGAAGGAGATCAAGCAGAAAGAGTGGGGGCGCCTCGGCGTGGACGTGGAGAGTGACTTCACGCCGTACTACGTCGTTCCCAACGCCAAGAAGAAGCAGGTCGCGCACCTCAAGACCGCGGTAAAGGACGCGTCGGAGCTGCTGCTGGCGACCGACCCCGACCGCGAGGGTGAAGCGATCAGCTGGCACCTTACGGAGGTGCTCAAGCCGAAGGTTCCCGTCCACCGCATCGTCTTCCACGAAATCACCGAGGAGGCCGTCAGGGAAGCGCTCGCCACGCCTGGCAAGGTCAACGAGGACCTGGTTCGCGCGCAGGAGAGCCGGCGCATTCTCGATCGGCTGTACGGCTACACCCTGTCGCCGCTGCTCTGGAAGAAAGTGCAGACGGGGTTGAGCGCGGGGCGCGTCCAGAGCGTCGCGGTCAGGCTGATCGTCGAGCGGGAGGAAGAGCGCCGCGCGTTCCGCACGGCGGTCTACTGGGATCTCGAGGCGAAGCTGCGGGGCGAGGGACGCGAGTTCGTCGCGACGCTCGCGCGCATCAACGATCAGCGCATCGCCAACGGCAAGGACTTCGACGCGAAGACCGGCGAGCTGAAGAACCAGAACGCGCGCCTGCTGGACGAGGCCGCCGCCGCGACGCTCGCCGGCGCGATGGCCGCCAACGTGCCGTGGACCATCAGCAGCGTCGAACAGAAGCCTGGCATCGAACGGCCGGCGCCGCCGTTCACGACGTCCACGCTGACGCAGGAAGCCAGCCGCAAGCTCGGATTCTCCACCGAACGGACGATGCAGTCGGCGCAGCGACTGTTCCAGGGCGTGGACGTCGGCATCGACGAGATGGAAGGGCTCATCACCTATCACCGCACCGACTCGACGACGCTCTCGGACAAGGCGATCCAGGAATCGGCGCGCGTCATCCGCGAGATGTTCGGTGGCGAGTACTACGACGGGCCGCGCCGCTACCAGACGCGGGTGAAGAACGCGCAGGAGGCGCACGAGGCGATTCGTCCGACCGACTTCCGCCTCGCGCCGAGCCAGCTCGAACGGATTCTCGACAGCGACGACCTGAAGCTCTACGAGTTGATCTGGAAGCGGACGATGGCGTCGCAGATGGTGGACGCGCGCGTGCTGCGCACCACGATCGAGATGTCGGCGAAGGGCCCCGGCAGCGACGTCGCGGTGCTCACGGCGAGCGGCAAGGCCATCGAGTTCGCCGGCTTCCGCCGCGCCTACGTCGAGGGGAGCGACGATCCCGCCGCGGAGCTCGAAGACCAGGAGACGATCCTGCCGACGTGCAAGGTCGGCGATCGGGTGGACAGGAACGGCACGCCGATCGTGCTGCTCGACACCCAGCCGAAGCGGCACGAGACCTCGCCGCCGGCGCGCTTCACGGAAGCCTCGCTCATCAAGGAGCTCGAGCGGCTGGGCATCGGCCGCCCGTCCACGTTCGCACCGACGATCGCCACCATCGTGCGCCGCGGCTACGTGTTCCGCCAGGGCAAGGCGCTCGTGCCCAGCTTCACCGCGTTCGCGGTGACGAAGCTGCTGCGCGACCATTTCGGCGACTTCGTCGAAACCGACTTCACCGCGGAGATGGAGGAAGACCTCGACGAGATCTCACGCGGCGAGCGCGAGTCCACCGAGTTTCTCCGCGAGTTCTACTACGGCGACAAGAAAAAGAAGCATCGCGGCCTGCTCGGCGCGGTCGAGAAGGGCGCCGAGGACGCGGATTACCCGGTGCTGGACCTCGGTGAGGATTCGTCTACCGGCGAGCCGGTTCGCATCCGCATCGGACGGTTCGGCCCGTTCGTCCAGGTGGCCGAGGGCGGTCCGGGCCGCACCGCATCCCTGCCGGACGACATCGCGCCGGCGGACCTCTCGCTGGACAAGGCGCTCGAGCTGGTTCGCATGAAGGCGGAAGGGCCGCGGACGCTCGGCGTCGATCCGGCGACCGGGATGAACGTCTACGTGATGAACGGCCGCTACGGCGCCTACGTGCAGCTCGGCGAGACGCCGGAAGGGAAGAAGGCGGAGAAGCCGAAGCGCGCGTCGCTGCAGGCGGGCACGACCGAGCAGACCGTCGCGCTCGACGAAGCGCTGAAGCTGCTGTCGCTGCCGCGCGAGGTCGGCCTGCACCCGGACGACAACCAGCCCATCGTCACCAACTTCGGCCGCTTCGGCCCGTACGTGAAGCACAACGACGAGTTCCGATCGCTCGAGTCCGAGGGCGACGTGTTCAACATCTCGTTCGACGCGGCGCTCGCGCTGCTGCGCGCGCCGAAGGTGTCGCGGCGCCGCCAGGCGACGCAGAAGAAGACGTTGAGGGAGCTCACCAACAACGGCACCACGATCAAGCTGCTCGCCGGACGCTACGGGCCGTACGTCACCGATGGCACGACGAACGCGTCGGTGCCGAAGGGCGTCAGTCCCGAATCCGTCACCTTCGAGCAGGCAACCGAGCTGCTCGAGGCGCGCCGCAACGCCGCGCCGTCGCCGCGCCGCGGCGCACCTGGTGGCGGACGCCGCCGCGCCGCCGCAGCGGCATCCGCCGCTCCACGGGCGCGCAAGGCCTCACGCAAAGCCGCACGCGCGTAGAATGGCTCCAGGCCGGCCGGTACCCGTCGCCTGAAGGCCGGAGCCCGTAGCCAACCATGATTCACATCATCGGAGGCGGACTCGCCGGCTGCGAAGCCGCGTGGCAGGCAGCCTCGCTGGACGTTCGTGTCGTGCTGCACGAGATGCGTCCTGTCCGCGGCACGGCGGTGCACAAGACCGATCAGCTGGCGGAGCTGGTCTGCTCGAACTCGCTCCGGGGCGACAAGCTCGATAACGCCGTCGGCCTGCTGAAAGAGGAGATGCGGCGGCTCGGCTCGCTCGTGATGCGTGCCGCCGACACGCATCGCGTGCCCGCGGGCGCGGCGCTGGCGGTCGATCGGGAGCGCTTTTCGCGCGCGGTCACCGAGACCGTGCAGTCGCATCCGCTGATCTCCGTGACGCGCGAAGAGGTGCCGCGCATTCCCGACGATCCCGCCATGTATCCGCTCGTCATCGCGACGGGGCCGCTGACGTCCGAGACGCTCTCGGCCGACATCGCGCGCATCGTCGGCGGCGATCACCTGTATTTCTACGACGCGATCAGCCCGATCGTCCTCGCGGAGACGATCGACATGGAGAAGGTGTTTCGCGGGTCGCGGTGGGAGCGCGGGACGACGGAGGAAGGCGATTACCTGAACTGTCCGATGAGCAGGGAGGACTACGATCGCTTCTACGACGCGGTGGTGTCCGCCGAATCGGCGACGGTTCACGACTTCGACAAGGAGAAGTTCTTCGAGGGGTGCCTGCCGATCGAGGTGATGGCGCACCGCGGACGCGACACGCTGCGCTTTGGTCCGATGAAGCCGGTCGGTCTCGTCGATCCGAGAACCGGCCGCTCGCCGTACGCGGCCGTGCAGCTTCGCCAGGACACGCTGGCGGGCGACCATTTCAGCCTCGTCGGCTTCCAGACGCAGTTGAAGTGGAGCGAGCAGGCGCGCGTGCTGAAGCTCGTGCCGGGGCTCGAGCAGGCGGAGTTCGTCCGCTTCGGCATGGTGCATCGCAATACGTACATCAACGGACCGCGAGTGCTGCGCGAGACGTGGCAGACCAGGTTCCGTGACGATCTCTTCTTCGCGGGACAGATTTCGGGCGTCGAGGGCTACGTCGAGTCCGCCGCGTCTGGGCTGATTGCCGGACGCAACGCGGCGGCGCTCGTGCGTGGCGAGGAGCCGCGCGTGCCGCCGCGCACCACCGCGATCGGCGCGCTCGGGTATTACGTCTCGCACGCCGACCCTCGAAACTACCAGCCGACCAACATCACGTTCGGCATCATGGCGTCGCCGCCCCTCGACTTCGTTCGGGACAGGCCATCCGGCGGAAAGAAGCCGGGGCGCGCCGACAGGAAGCTCGCGACGTCCGAGCGTGCGCTCGAAGACCTCGCCCGATGGAACAGCTCCGCGAGTTTCTCGACTACATCCGCCTGAACCGCAACGCGTCGGCCCACACGGTCGCCGCGTACGAAAGCGACCTGTCGCAGTTCATCGCCTTCGCGGGCCGCGAGCGCGGCACGCGCAAGGCGCTCGAGCCGAAGCATCTCGACCTGGACCTGATTCGCGGCTTTCTCGGCGAGCTCTATCGGCAGGGACAGGCGCGTGCGTCCGTGGCGCGGAAGGTCTCCACGCTGCGCACCTTCGTGCGGTACCTCCGCCGCGAAGGGTGGATCGAGTCCGACCCGGCGGCGCTCGCGGTGGCGCCGAAGCGCGAACAGAAGGTGCCTGCCCATCTCTCCGTCGACGAGATGTCGCGGCTGCTCGACGCGCCCGACGCGTCCACGCCGCTCGGGCGGCGCGATCGCGCCATCCTCGAGTTGTTCTACGCGTCGGGCATCCGCTTGAGCGAGCTCGTGGCGCTCGATCTCGAGGACGTGGACCTCTCCGGCCGCATGGTTCGCGTGCTGGGCAAGGGGCGCAAGGAGCGGATCGTTCCGTTCAATCCGAAGGCCGCGGCAGCGCTGCGTGCCTGGCTCAGGGATCGGGTCGCGCTGACGGCGGGCGACGCGCTTTTCGTCAATGCGCGTGGCGGTCGATTGACGGGGCGAAGCGTGCAGCGCCTCGTGGCTCGCTACGTCAGCAACTGCAGCACGCGATTCGGCATCAGCCCGCACGCGCTGCGGCATTCCTTCGCGACGCACCTGCTCCAGGCCGGCGCGGACCTGCGCGCCATCCAGGAGCTGCTCGGCCACGTCCGGCTGTCGACGACGCAGCGCTACACACACGTCAACGTCGCGCAGCTGCTCGACGTCTACCGGAAGGCCCATCCTCGCGCGAGGAAGTCGTAGTGCGTGCAGAAGAGCCTGGGACACGCCGCGGTGAGACTGTCGAAGGCGTAAGATCCCTCGCGAAGGGGCCGTCATGAAAGCTCGCCGCTGGATTGTCGTCACGGTGTTCGCGCTCGTCGGCATCGGCGCCTGGTATCTGCGCCCTGCCACCGGCGAAACCGCTGGCGCGAATCTGTTTACGTATCCGTACAGCGTTGACGACCTGCCGAACGGGCTCCGGCTGGTGACGGTGCCCACCGACTATCCCAACATGGTCGCCCTGTACATCGTCGTGCGCGCGGGCTCGCGAGACGAAGTGGAGCCGGGCAAGAGCGGCTACGCGCACCTGTTCGAGCACCTGATGTTCCGCGGCAGCGAGAACTTCACGCCCCGGCAGCGGGACGACATCATGAAGCGCGCCGGCGCGGACACCAACGCGTCGACCAACCAGGACCGCACGACCTACTACGTCGTGTTCTCGAAGGAAGACCTCGACGAGGTGATGAAGGTGGAGGCCGACCGTTTCCAGCGCCTGAAGTACGCGGAGCCGGCCTTCAAGACCGAGTCGCTCGCCGTCCTCGGCGAATACAACAAGAACAGCGCGGAGCCGA
The DNA here is from genome assembly GCA_035635535.1 of Vicinamibacterales bacterium. Classification (GTDB taxonomy): domain Bacteria; phylum Acidobacteriota; class Vicinamibacteria; order Vicinamibacterales; family UBA2999; genus Gp6-AA40. The sequence continues at coordinate 8,007 of DASQAX010000309.1, forward strand.
CGCAGAAGCTGGATGAGGCGCTGTACGAGACGGCCTTCACGCGGCACACCTACGCGCACACGACGATGGGGTACCTCGAGGACGTCCAGGACATGCCGAACCAGTACGCGTATAGCCTGGAGTTCTACAAGCGGTTCTACACGCCGGAATACGCCACGGTGCTGCTGGTCGGCGACGTGACGCGTGAGCGCGCCCTCGAATTGACGAAGACGTATTTCGGCGGCTGGGCGCGCGGCAGCTACGCGCCGAATATTCCCGCGGAGCCGCGGCAGACCGAGCCACGCACCGCGCACGTGGACTGGCCGTCTCCGACGCTGCCGTGGGTCGCGGTCGCCTTCAAGGGGCCGGCGTATTCCGACACGGCCAAGGACAAGCCCGCGCTCGATCTGCTCTCACCGATGGCGTTCGGGCCGAATTCGGATCTCTACAAGCAGCTCGTCCTCGAAGAGCAGAAGGTCGACGACCTCGGCGCCGATTTCGGCAACCATCCCGATCCGGAGCTCTTCACCGTCTACGCCCGGGTGAAGAACGTGAAGGACCTCGACGAGGTGCGCGACCGGATTCTCGCGACCTTCGCCCGGTTCACCGGGGAGCCGGTCGATCAGGCAAAGCTCGACGCCACGCGCTCGCGCATGCGTTACAGCTTCGCGCTCCGCATGAACAGCTCGCCGGCCATCGCGGCCGCGCTCGCACCCTACATCCTGCTGACGCGCACCCCCGACACCATCAACAAGGTGTTCGCGCTCTACCAGCAGGTGACGCCCGATGACATGCGTACGATGGCGGCGAAATATTTCACCGACAACAACCGGACGATCGTCACGTTGACGCCGAAGGCGGGGACGAAGTGATGTCGCGGCGGTTGGCGCTCGTCGCGCTCGCGGCCGTCCTGCTGCAGCCGCTGACGTTCACGCAGAGTGCGAGCGTGGTCCAGCCGGGCACCTCGCCGCTGATCGTCTTCCGCATCCTGTTCACGACCGGCTCGGCCTCCGATCCCGCGGGCAAGGAAGGCCTTGCATCGCTGGCCGCGGCGATGCTCGCCGAGGGCGGCTCGCGGTCCAGGACCTACCAGCAGATCGTCGAGGCGATGTATCCGATGGCGACGTCGGTGAACTGGCAGGTCGACAAGGAAATGACCGTGTTCACCGGCACCACCCACGTCGAGAACCTGGACGGGTTCTACGCACTGATGAGGGACATGCTGCTCGATCCGGGCTTCCGCCAGGACGACTTCACCCGCGTCCGCGACGATGCGGTCAACTTCCTGAAGGTGTCGCTGCGCGAGAGCAACGACGAGGAGCTCGGGAAGGAATATCTCTACGACCTCATCTACGCGGGCCATCCGTACGGGCACCACAACCGCGGCACGATCGCCTCGCTGCAGAAGCTGACGATCGACGACGTGCGCGCCTTCTATCGAGAGCACTTCACGCGCGCCAACCTCGTCGTCGGGCTCGCCGGCGGCTATCCCAAAGGCTTCGACGCGAAGGTCGAATCGGATTTCGCGGCGCTGCCGGCCGGCACCGCCAACAAGAAGACGTTCGATGCGCCCCCAATGCCGGCGGGCAGCACGATTGCGATCGTAACGCGCGATACGCGATCCACCGCGATCTCCATGGGCTTTCCCATCGACGTGAACCGCTCGTCGCCCGACTGGCCGGCGCTCGCGGTCGTCGCGTCCTATTTCGGCCAGCACCGGTCGTCCAACAGTTACCTGTACGGGCGGCTGCGCGAGGCGCGCGGGCTCAACTACGGGGACTACGCGTACCTCGAATATTTCCCGCGCGGGATGTTCCAGTTCACGCCGGATCCGAACCTCGCGCGCCAGCAGCAGATTTTCCAGATCTGGATTCGGCCGGTGGAAGTGAACACCGGCGTATTCACCCTGCGCGCCGCGCTGTACGAATACGGCAAGCTCGTGCGCGACGGCCTGTCGCGCGAGGCGTTCGAGGCGACGCGCGAGTTCCTGACGAAGTACTCGAACATCCTGACGCAGACGCAGAGCGCGCGGCTTGGCTACGCGCTCGACAGCCGCTATTACCGCATCGGCGACTACAACACCTATCTGCGCGACGCGCTGGCGAAGCTGTCCGCCGACGATGTCAACCGCGCCATCCAACGGCACCTGGCGCCGCACCGCATGCGCATCGTCATCATCACGAAGGACCCGAAGCCGTTCCAGGACGCGGTCGCGAGGAACACGCCTTCGCCCATCACGTACAACTCGCCGAAGCCGAAGGACATCATGGACGAGGACGCCGTCATCCAGGCGTACCGGATCGACGTCAAGCCCGCGGACGTGACGGTCGTGCCGGTGGACAAGGTCTTCCAGTAGGAGCGAGGACAGGTGCCAGCGGGCGGATTGATCCCGGAACGCCTCGTCACGATACGCCGGTATTCATCGACCGCGCCCGCGGTGGCCGACTGCCGCCTGCTGATCGACGCAGGCCTCGACGCGTACATCAGGACGTACCGCTGGCACGACATCGGAGAAGTGCGGGTGCCTGAAAGCCAGGTCGAGAGCGCGTTCGCGCTCTTGCCCGCGTCGAGCCCCGAAGCGTCCGAGGGCGTCGACGAGGCGGAGAAATGCGCCTGGTGCGGCAGCCCGCACGCGCGCACGTTCGCGCCGTTCACCGGACTGGTGCTGGCGGGTGGCGGCGGCCTGATTGGATGGGCGATCTACCGGGGCGAGTACGACGGCGCGGCGATGGCCTTCATCGTGACGCTCATCGTGTTGTTCGTCATGAAGACGACTGTCGGACGGCTGGTGTGCGCCGAGTGCGGAAGGGACTGGCAGGTGCCCGGGGCCGGCACGGCCGGCCCCGAACCGCCGGCGCCGCGCCCCTAGACAACCGCCGCGGCGGACGATTCCAACGGCTGCACCGCCTGCGCGCGGCGGCCGCGCGGGAAGTCGATGCCGAGCGTCTTGATCTTGTAGTTCATCACGCGCGGGCTGATCGAGAGCAGCTCCGCCGCGTCCTTCTGCACCCAG
>DASQAX010000310.1:0-1769 GCA_035635535.1 Vicinamibacterales bacterium
TATACAGAAAGGGCGCGACGGGTTCTCTTCTTCGCCCGTTACGAGGCCAGCCAGCTCGGCAGCATCTCGATTGAGACCGAGCATCTCCTTCTCGGACTGATCCGCGAAGGCAAGGGGCTGACGAGCCGCATCTTCGCGCGCTCGCATCTCTCGCTCGAAAACATCCGCAAGGAAATCGAAGGCCGCACCGTGTTCCGCGAGAAGGTCTCGACCTCGGTCGAGATCCCGTTCAGCGCGGAAACCAAGCGCGTGCTGCAGTTCGCGGCGGAGGAAGCCGACCGCCTGCTGCACAACTACATCGGCACCGAGCACCTCCTGCTCGGCATCCTCCGCGAAGAGCGATCGGTCGCCGCATCCATCCTGATGGAAAAGGGGATGCGCCTCCACACCGTGCGCGAAGACATCGTCCAGCTCCTCAACGAGAAGACGACGCTGACGCGCGTGAAGGAGACGCCGCTGCTGGCCGAGTTCAGCCGCGACCTGACGGAAGCGGCGATGAAGAACATGCTCGACCCGCTCGTCGGCCGCGACTACGAGCTCGAGCGCGTGCAGCAGGTGCTCTGCCGCCGCACGAAGAACAACGCGGTGCTGATCGGCGAACCCGGCGTCGGCAAGACGGCGATCGTCGAAGGGCTCGCGCAGAAGATCGTCTATGGAGACGTGCCGCACTTCCTGGCCGACAAGCGCATCCTCGCGCTCGACATCTCGCTGATCGTCGCCGGCACGAAGTACCGCGGCCAGTTCGAAGAGCGCCTCAAGGCGATCATGAAGGAGCTCACCGAGAACCCGAACATCATCGTGTTCATCGACGAGCTGCACACGCTGGTCGGCGCGGGCTCCGCCGAAGGCTCGCTCGATGCGGCCAACATCCTGAAGCCCGCGCTCAGCCGCGGCGAAATCCGCTGCATCGGCGCGACGACGCCGGCCGAGTACCGCAAGTACATCGAAAAGGACCGCTCGCTCGAGCGCCGCTTCCAGGCGATCAAGGTCGATCCGCCCGCTGAGAAGGAAACGATCGACATCCTGATGGGCGTGAAGGACCGCTACGAGCAGTTCCATCACGTCGAGTACACGCGCGACGCGATCGAAGCGGCCGTGTACCAGTCGAGCCGCTACATCACGGATCGCTTCCTGCCGGACAAGGCGATCGATCTCGTGGACGAAGCCGGCGCGCGCGCCAAGCTGAAGGAAGCGGGCTACAGCGAGGAGTTCGGCGAGATCAACAAGAGTATCCGCGTGGCCGTCGAGCAGATGGAAACGGCGGTCTCGCAGAAGGATTTCGAGAAGGCGCAGTTCTACCGCGAGCAGGAGGTGTCGGCCCGCGAGAACCTGCAGTTCGTCCGCGAGAAGTTCGACGTCAAGTCGAGCGCGCGCAAGGTCATCGTCTCCAAGGGCGACATCGACGAGGTCGTCTCGAAGTGGACCGGCGTGCCCATCGCGTCGATCAACCAGGACGAGGGCGACAAGCTGCTGCGCATGGAGGCCGATCTCCACAAGCGCGTGGTCAGCCAGGAGACGGCGATCTCCGCGCTGTCGCGCGCGATCCGCCGTTCGCGCGCCGGGCTGAAGAATCCGAGCCGTCCGACGGGCAGCTTCATCTTCCTCGGGCCGACAGGTGTCGGCAAGACCGAGCTCGCGCGGGCGCTCGCCAACTTTCTGTTCGGCAGCGACCACGCGCTGATTCGCTTCGACATGTCCGAGTACATGGAGAAGCACTCGGTCAGCAAGCTGATTGGCTCGCCGCCCGGATACGTCGGGCACGAAGAGGG